>DAOWFR010000104.1 GCA_030637925.1 Methanobacteriota archaeon | reverse complement strand
GCATTTGTATTTTTCTCCCTTGTTGTGGGCAGTATACAGAAATTATCTCCCGAGACTACAAAGAAGAATAAATATCTATCAATTTTGTCTTTAGCTAAGATATCGAAAATAAATGATCTCGATCTACCTATGATATAAGCATGATAATCAACCTCTTCTGGTGACACATCTGGCTGATCACGTCTTTCTGGAGTAAAATAAGTTGCTTTTATATCACTTCCTTTAGGCTTGCCTTTAAAGTCAATAACAACATCATGAAGAGGCTGTCCTGATTTAAATGAAAGCTCAAATTCATGAAAGAATGCATTAAAATTAGTTTTAGAAGGGTCAATAATACATAGCTTCCACTCATGACCATCTGTATTATTAAAGGTTATATCATCATAAGCTCCAACTACTCCCTTGCTATCCCTAAGGAACATTGTAATTCCTGTTGGTTCTTGTAAGAAGCTTATTGAAACACCCTGCATATCAATTCTATCATCAATGTAGAAAGAGCCTAGACAGGGTTGCTTACTAGTAATTGCTTCTCTTATAAAACTCTTAAAGCCTATAAACCAGAAAGTGCTTAGGTCTGAGTCAAGAAGGTCTGGATGAATATAACTTCCATCAAGATAAATAAACTGGTCATGCTCCTTCTTAATAAGGTCGAGTGTTGCTTTCTTGGTCCTACCAAAAAGACCTATAAATGTTGAAATCAAGACTATAAAGACTATTAATATGACAATTATCTTCACAACAATTGATAATGCACTACCTACGCCTTTCCTGTTCATCATCTTTTAAATACTTCCAAAAAGATTCTTAAAAAAATTCACAAAGCCTTCTCCCATTGAAGAGCCTTTTGAGTACAACAAACCAATAAAGACTATGAGTGAGACTAAAACTATTACTACTAAAATGATTATAACTGTTTGACTAATAGCAAAACCTTTTTTATCTTGTATTCTTATAAACATTTATATCACCCTGCACAATGAACCTACCTCTTCATAAGGAGCTATATAGATGAAGCTGGCACCTGGATTTATCTTAGCCAGTTTTTCACCTTTAAAAATAAGTTTAGCAAGTTTAGCCACCCCACTTTTTTCAGCAAATCCAACTGCTATGCCATAAAGAGGGTCAGCACCTTTTTCCTGATATTCTACTTTTGAATCCTCTGTTTTTAAGAATACCCCTGCTCCTTTACCATCAAGAGTTATGTAATCCATTATCCTTCTTATATCCCCTTTCAAAGCACCTCCTTTGATATCAGCTCTTGTTAATTTCTTAAGCTCAGCTATTAAATCAGTCTCTGATATGGAAGTAAATTTCTTAGGGGTGTCTATCCTGATAGCATAAACAACATAGCAGTCATTATCAGAAAGAAAGATTCCTCTTAAATTATTTATTAAGTAATCTGCTCTATCCCCCTCTCCTGAAATCCACCAAGCATTATTTATAAGTTCTGCAAAGTCAAACAGAACAACCTGTTTAAGCTGGTCAGCAGTCATTGTATTAATATTCCTTCCAATAGTAGGGTACTTATCCCTAATAGGCATTGTTCTTTCAAGAGTTGGACAGGCATCTATGATTTTCTCAGGACTTAATCCTGCAGTTGCTTCTTTAAGTGTTGCAGAAGCCTGAATCACTAGTCTACACTTAAGACCATCCTCTATTTTATTAGGGTCCCCAAAAGCTCCCATAATATAAACAGCTATTGAGATTATTGCCAACCCACCAATAAGAGCTATTATGATTGAGGCTATGTTTGAAAAGCCGATATTTGATTTCTTGTTCTTAATCATTTTCAAGGGTTAAAGGTTAAAAGAGGTCTTATTATAGCAAACAAGCCAAGCAAGAGTATTAAAGTAAATATAATCCACATAATCGTCTTCCATGTAATATGACCTTTCCTACCTAATCTCATATTATCCTCTCTTCTAACTACTATATTATTTAATCTTTTTCAATACATTAAATCTTGCTATCAGAACTATTTAAACTTTATCATTCAAGAACCAGTAATAGGAGTTTATGTTACAGTCTCCTGAACAACATCCTCAATAACATCATAAGGATTATACACTACCTTCCAGGTCAGCCAGTAGTTACCAACAGCATCTTTTACCCTGATACAGAACACTCCTTGCTCTCCTCTCCTGGACCTTATTTCTGGATGAGTATTATACCTGTACTGGCCACTGTTTGCCAAGGGGCATATTGTTTTTAAAGGATTCCTTGTCATAAGGTAATTGTAGAGATAGTTTAAACCCTGGCCAATAATCACAGATACAATTCCTGTTTGTAGGTCATCAGCATGAATGTTAACTCTTATATAGGTAGGTGCAAAATAGTAATCATAGTTCTTGCATCCACTCTTATCAAAGCACTTCTTAATTATAACCTTTGGGTACTCATTAAAGTAGTATGGTGTGACTTGCTGTCCAGGACTAATCCTGCCCTGGTTTAATAAGTTTTGTAGGTTTCCCTCTAATAATCTTGAATCAGGATAAACCACACTTATGTAATCATTAGTATTATCTATTTTTGGTGGAGCAACATCCAGTCTTAAGGGTTGCTCAGAATATGATGTTACAGTCAGCTTCCTTCCATCAGGAGCAACAACATCTGCTTTTACACACAAATAACGCTCTTTAAGCTCACCCTCATATTCTTCTTTCATGTCATTTATGTTAAAAGTCTCTGCTATGCTTGATGCATCCAAATGTATTTTTGCTTGGTTCTTAGTAACTGTTATTGGCTGCTCCTGAGACTCATACATTGCTTCCTGATAAGCATGGTGACCTAGAGTAAATATTACATTAATACCCTCCTTACCAACCTTAAGAGCTGTTATTTTATGAATGCTCTTTTTGTATCCTGTGACTGTCTTGCAGGCTGTCTCTAACTGCTGATACAAATTATCATCACTCCCAAAGTCACCAACAATCTTTGCCCATACCTTTGAGAGCTTATAAGGCTCATTAGCCCTTACAGTAATGTCATCAGAAGCAACCCAAGTGCCACTTATACCTGTAATCTCAATAATAGGCGTGACTCTGAACAGAGCAGTGAATTCAGCCACCCAGTTGTCTGAATCTTCTAGTTCATTACGTGCATCTACTGAGTCAACACGATACTGGTTTTGATCTATAGCCTGAGAAACATCGCCACTATAAACAATCACCCTAAAGGTATAAGTTCTGCCAGCACTGAGTTCTTCAGGGGTAAACATCCTTGGGAAAAGAATTAATTTATCTGTTGTACCTGCTCTGGTGCATTTCCTTATAATTGCTCCTTCTACATCTCCAACTGTATCTCTTTTTATGTCTTTTATTAAAGGAGCTTCTTGTAGCTTATCATAATCCTTTACCTTTGATTGTCCTAAATCCTTTAATGCATATTCCTCTGATATGCCCTTATCCTCCATCCAAATACCACAATATTTTACACCAGAATCTAATCTTCCTCTTATCTCATCACTCAGAAAGACTTCTATATAATATGTCTTACCAATCTCTAAGTCTCTTCTCTCACCATAATACAAAGGGGTGCTTGCACCATTAAGAGTTACCTTAATCAAATCACTATGAGCACCATAACCTCTTAATTCTTCTTCTGCTCTTCTTTCATCCTTGCAACACACCAAGTTCTGACCTTTAAACTCTCTTCTACAGCCAGCATCTCCTGCTGGGATTGGCTCAAGAGTTCCACCACAAGAACCAATACAAGTTCCTCCTTTGGCTTCGCAGCTGTTAATGCCTCTGATAAAGTTAGTAAAAGTCCTTCCAAAGCCTGTGGTTAAGAGTAAAAGAACAACAACGCATATTACTATTACTATTACAGTTTCAATGCTAAGAGCACTTTTCTTGCTTCTCATTCTAAAAGACCTTTAAAGCTAAGATTAAGTAATGTCCCCTGTTCCTAGAATATCTGCTTCTCTTACACAGCAGAGATCTCCTGCGTTCTTTGAATCACACTCAGGATTACCAGCAAAATGATTGATCCAGCCTGCAGGGCACTCATTATAACATTGCCCGTTTTTGCTAATACACCCAGATGTCCCTATAAAGAAATTCCTTGCAGACTTGCTAAAGATAAGGACTAAAACTATCAGCACAACTATTACTAGCACAGCAATGATTATGGTCTGCATAGTTAACTGTACGCCATGCTTATTCTTCAGGAGTCTCATGTGCTTATTCCTCTCCTTTTAATACTGGCACACAGCAAGAATAGTCTTCTGGGCAACCACCAGCTGTTCCACTGCTAGCAATGTTCTTAGTCCAAATTCCGCCTTTATCTTCCATTATATCTATACAACTAGAATAACAAGTTCCACCACCACCTTCACAGCCAGTTCCCTTTGCTACTCCACTACCAGCTCTTAGAATAAGAACAGCCAGGATTATTAATACCAAAAGAGCTATTGCTGCTATTATTATAACATTCATGCTAAGACCTTGGGCTTTTTTGCTCATAATAAATCACCTCGATTTTTTTTATTATTAAACCTTTATTCTTATTCTTGAAATTATTAGTATTTAAATGTTACTATAGAGACAGGAAATAACAAGCTTTTTAAACCCAAAAACCCTTCTTTCCCCTAGAGGTAGGGTAGTGGCTTAACAGCAGGTAGAACTTATCAAAATGCCTGTTTTCAAAGACAGGTTTTTGCTGGTTCTGCTTAGGAAAGTCCGCCCACCAATAAAAGGTGACTATTGGAAGATAGCTGGTGAAAGCCAGGGCTACGGCTCAGAAACGAGACCACCTAAGCCTAGGAATGATGGTTCAGAAGCATTTTGGTGACAAGATGCGAGTTAACGACCAGACTGCTTGAAGCTTAGGAATGGATGAAACGGCAAGTCCTCACTGGTGCAAGTCCTTTGAGACGCTTAGTAGAATGTTAAGCACAACCTGCTCATGCAAGACGTGAAGGTTGACAAAAGGCGGCTTATAGCTACTCTACCCCTAACTCTTTCAGTAACCTTTTTAAACACCTTTCTATTACTCTAATCTATGGGAAAACAAGACAAGATTCAGATGCCTAGCTCAGGCGCAGGCATTACTAGGTATTTTGATGATTATCAGTCTAAGATAGAGTTTAAACCAGAGCATGTGGTAATCCTGGTAATTGTGGTTATTATTATCATTTTAATTCTTCATCTACAAGGAGGAGCTTGGTTTTAGGTATAGGAAAGGGGGATTAAGAAATGATTCCTGGTATGAATCCTAGGCAAATGAAACAGGCAATGCGCAGGCTT
>DAOWFR010000105.1 GCA_030637925.1 Methanobacteriota archaeon | reverse complement strand
TTCCTTCTTTTAGCATCATAACTCCAAATCCTATGCCTACTCTTTTTTTGCCTACCATTTCTTCACCTTTTTATTTTATTTAATTACCTTCTTTATCCTCCACAATCCCACCCTTATCCTTTCTATTCTTTTCTTGTGCATGGGCATGCTCATCTTTATTGGAAAATCGTATTCTTTGTAATGCGTTGTCTCAAAACCATTATCCTTGACTAGTTTGTCAATATAATCCTTGGTGCTTGCTTTGTGAAATGAATAAATAACATCTGCTATGTTCATTGCTTTAAATAAGAATATTGTGTCTATCTTCTCATTCTTTGTGCCAAAAGGAGGATTCATGATTACAACATCTACTTTTTCATCAAATACATTAACATCACCTGCACAGAAGGCTGCATTGAGTTTAAGCCCTGTCTCTTTTTCCAAGAATGCTTTGTTCCCTATTCCTAGTTCTATAGCTTTAGTATCAATATCTACAAGAAAAGCCTTTTTTGCACCTAATAGTATGGCTCCTAAGCCAAGGATTCCTGTGCCAGAGCCAAGGTCTGCTATTACTTTATCCTTAACATCTCCTTGCATAAGAGCAAACCATAAGGTTTCTCCTGCTATTTCTGGGTCTGTGGAATATTGCTCTAGTTTTATAACTGGCTTTTCAAAGACTTTTAGTTTTGAGAGTAATATGCTTAGTTCTTTCTTGGTCATGGTTATCAAGAAAAAAGCAGGGGTTTAAAAATTATTTCATTAAAAAATAAGTTTTTGAAAATAACATTATCTAAAACCAATTTTCCATTACAATAAACTATTTAAATAAATTATCACTTTGCTATTCTTCTCGTCAAGAGGGGGTGAAGGTTTATCTTAAAGTTTTTAAGTAATAAAAAAAACAATGAAATTAACAAGCTATTTATAGGTATTAGAAAGGCTTTTAAGTCTGTTAAGGCTGAGCTTGATGACCACTTGGATTCTATTAATCAGAATACTTCTGAAATTCAGGCTGGTCAGTGCTTGCTTACAGAGCTAGATGCTAAGATTAACAAGTTATCTGAGCGCTTGGATGAATTAGACCTGGTTCTTAACCCTAGCAAGGCTAAAAGAGTGGATGTTAAACTCACCCCCAGGGAACAAGAGGTTTTTATGGCTCTTTATCTTGGTAAAGCCCTGTCTATAGTAGAGATTGCCAGGCATCTTGGCTTTACACAGGACATGGTTAATATGTATATTCTTAATATTATTAATAAAGGAGTGCCTGTTCGTAAGGAACTTGTAGAGGATGTATTGGTTTTTAGTCTTGAGCCTGAGTTCAAGGACCTTCAGGCTAGGAGAAACGTGCTTGAGATTGACCCTAGGATTGCTAGGCAGCTGGCCATGCATAACCTATAGGTTTTTTATTAAAAATTTTATTAATTTTTGTTTTAAGCATTGCTAATAACTTTTAGAACTACTACAAAATATATTTTAAAATATACAATATAACTTTTAAGTTTTGATAAAAATATTTATTATTGTATAAGCAATATATAGTACAAGCAATAATATAACTTATAATAAATGATTAAAATATTTAGAAAGTGAAAATTTAACAAAAAATAAAGAATAAAATAGGAAAATCACTCATAAATCGTCGAGAGGACTCCTCACGCCCTTGATATGATCCCTAGAAACATGAGTGTAAATCTGGGTTGTCTGAAGATTAGAATGCCCTAATAACTCCTGGATAACCCTGATACTAACACCAGAGTCAAGCAGATGAGTTGCAAAGCTATGCCTGAGCTTATGAGGGCTGACTTTTTTGCTGATACCAGCGCGTCTGGCAGCACCGGAAACAATCTTCTGAGCATTCCTCGTCGATAAAACATCTCCTTTTTTATTCCTAAAGATTAAGCCAGAAGAAAAACCCTTCTTCTCAAAGTAATTCTTTAAGCTCTGAGCAAGATTCTCTGAAAGCACAGTAATCCTGTTCTTTTTGCCCTTTCCCTGTTTCACAACACAGATTCTCTCATTAAAATCAATGTGCTCAACCATTAAATTAAGGCATTCACTCACTCTTAGGCCTGAGGAGTAAAGGAATTCTATTAAAAGCCTGCTCTTAGGGCTCACACAAGCATCTATAAGGGCTTTTATTTCGTCTTTTGAAAGTACCTCAGGAGGGTTTCTCTGGATCTTAGGGGTTTTAATGCTTGAAAAGCCCTTCCCAAGCACCTGGTTATAGAAGAATAAGAGAGACGACCTCACAAGAGCCACTGTGCTTGAAGAGAGCTTTTTATCAGAGATAAGATGAGCAAGATAGGCTTTTAAGTCCTGTTCAGACACAGAAACAGGCTTTTTCTTAATAAAACCAAGGAAACAAGCATTATGCCTTGTATAAGCCTTTACTGTCTCAAGGCTAAAGCCTCTTATCTTGAGCTCTGTTTCTAGCCTTTTCAAGGTTTTTTCCTCTTCCACCCCTTTCATTCTCTAACCTGTTCTTATTTTAAAAGAGATGTTTAAGATGACTAGAGTGGTGTTTGTACCTGCTAAGCTTATAAGCAGTAACCCATAGGAAGAGGCCTGCCAGTACAAGCAGAATATTTGCTATGATTTGAGGTACTTTGACATACCCAGAGATAAAACCCGAGGTTACAAGGATATTGTATACCCCAAGCACTATGGCTAGGAATCCTATTAAGAACTCCTTACTTATAGCCTTTTTTCTATCAGGTACTTTCTTAGAAGCTGGTATTTTCATTTAAAATCACCTCTTTAAAGCTGTTTTTTGGTTTGTTTTAGGCTTTTCT
>DAOWFR010000030.1 GCA_030637925.1 Methanobacteriota archaeon | reverse complement strand
CTTTTTTGGCATGCCTCTAAGTGTAGTTATAACAAATAAGCCAATAAGTATGATTATCTCCTTTATCATCGCAATAATATGTATATTCTTCGCAATTAAACACAATAAAAAATCAGAAAAATTTCGTTTATCTGATAGAGAAACAATTATTTATAGGCTATGTAGTATTGCAAATTCAATCTCTAGTTTTATTAAATCTGATGTTCACACAAGGGACATAGACGAAGCTAAGCTACTTAATAAAACATTGTACACGAGTCTGTCCCCCACAACTAGTTCTTTTCCAAATTTATTTTTACATAGAGGTTTTGTATTTGATGAACAAGTGGAACAGTTAATGTTATTAATTAGAAAAGCTTCAAAAACACAATTTAAGAAAACACTAGAAGGTAAAAGGGATGATAATAAATTAAAGGTATTAATAAAATCAATAAGAAAAATAGCTTTTTATCTAGGAGAAGAAGAAATTGATAGATGCATTCATTATCTGAAAAAAGACTTAAATATAAATATAACAAAAGAAAAGAAATCTCTTGAGATTCTAAAAAGCCTTGCAGGAAAAGAACTTTTCCGATGGATTTTATCCATAATTATGGTTGGATTATTTTTGCTGATAATTTATCTTATCACTAAGAACTTAATAAGTACTTGGGAAACATCAGGATGGGATGTTTTCATGTTTGCTGCGGCCGGAGTGGTTTTAGTAATAACAATTAAATACCAAGTTCTTGATAGACTTTTTACATCAAAGATAATAGAAAAAATTAAATTGAAATGATTTTCTTTATTTTCTAGATTTCTTTGGAAATTTATGATGTTTCAAAATCAAGAAAGAACTAATTATTGTGGGTACTATTATCAAAATAATCATTAAATAGTCTAAAAATATCTTATTAACAAAAAGATAGTAGATTATCAACTCTAAAGCACCAACACTTAGAAATATCCAATAAATTGGCTTCCACATTTTTATTAGTGCCCTATAAATTAGAATAATACCAACTAAACCAATTAAAATACCACTAATAAGACTAATGTAATACGCTGTTGGTGAAAAGCCATTTAAATATGCTGTTATGTATGGACAATTTCTGGCATTGCCATAAATAACCCACAACCCAAATGTTACAAAAAGAATGTAATTAGGAATTTTCGTGTTTAATTTTTTCAACTCTGGAAATCCAAGAGCAATCTTTACACAAAGAATTCCTGTGAAAAAGAAGATTAAACCCCATATAACTAAAGCATTATTGTTAAGTTTAGCCTGAGAATCTAACGCAAATACAATTACTAGAGCGCCTACTAAACCAGCGAAAAAACTAATAACATAATCTTTTATCCAATGCTCAGTTAATTTCTTCATTTTCCAGACTTCACAGAAATCATCTTATGTTTAAATAGTTAATTGAAAAAGAATAAACCCTTACTTCCTTGCCTTCTCTAACTTGCCTCTGAGTAATGCATTAAGGCTTTGGTCATTAACTTTTATTACTTGCCATCTGACTCCTGGGATGTCTCCTTTACTTCTGCCCATATTGCCGCCTATGCACTCAATAATAACTTCGTCGTGCTCATCTATTAATTTAGTTGCTCCGTCTCCAGGGCAGAAAGCAGTTACTTGCTTGCCATTCTTTACTAACTGTACTCTTACACATTTCCTCATGGCAGAATTAGGCTGTTTGGCTTCTAATTGAACTTTCTCTAGGACTATGCCTGATGCCTGGCTTGCTCCTCCAAGAGGATCAGATTTAGCTTTTAGCCTTTTGGCTTTCTTAACAAACCATTTATCATGCCATCTAGCCTTTTTGCCTCTCTTCTTAAGCTTTTTTGCAGCATTCAAGCCTTTGCTCTTCTTACCCATTTTTCATACAACCTTTATCTCTTCAATCTTAAAGTACTTGCTAACTGTTTTTTCAAGGTTTCTTAGGTTCTGGGCTTTTATTCCTATTATTAAACCTTTTGTTTTTGTATCTATTCCAGTGATGGTTACAACATCACCTTCCTCTTGTATGTCTGTTATCCTGAGCGGAGCCAGGTAATTTGTGATAAACTGTAGTCTGTTAGGATTAAATTCTACTATTTTAATCTTTCTATTAAGCATCTTCTCAAGCTTAACAATATTGCTTTTATTCCTGCCAAGGGCTTTTCCCATTTCTCCTTGGTCTATGAGAAAGACCAGTTTTCCCCTGTCAAAAAAGCAGTCTTTTAGCTTTGCATGAGTAAGGTTCTCAAATAACCCCATGAATTTCAGCATGTCAGTGTCAAAGGTTATTTTTTGAGATGTCATTTTTTAGAACCAGGAAAAATTTTGTCCTCCTTTATTAATACTTTTTTTTCTCAACTATTTTCTTCATACCAATACAAGCAATTGAAAAAGGCTTTTTACAAACCACTCCAAGCTCATCATTTGGAATCTTGAGTTTCTCAATATCTATCTTTATAATAGAAGTATAGTACTCAACATCCCTTACCAGTTCCTCAGGAGCATTGCTTGCAAGGAAAACCTTTACCAGCTCATTGTTTCTAAGAGCCTTCAGAGTCCTGTCTGTTCCTATCACCAGGTTCTCTGTTTTTAATAATTTCTTTATCTCATTAATACTCATTTTCTATTTCTTCCCTTTCTTCTTCTCCTCTCTTATCTTTGTAATCAGTCCTGGAAGCCCTGTACCCAAGGGTACTGGCTGGTTAATCATAACATTCTCTATCACAGAGTTAAGCTCATCAATTTCTCCTACCATGCTCGCATTAACGACATGCCTGATTGGGGTTTCAAATGAGGCTCTTGCAAGTACGCTCGGCTTCTCCTTAACAATACCATACCTGCTCACACCCAGGACTTTGCCTGACATGGTCATGGCATCAGATACTAGGAGGATATGCCTTATATCAATGTTTATTCCCTGGGCTTTTAGAACCTTTATTATCTCTCTTATAATGGCTTCTCTTGCTGCTTCTATGCCCTGAAGCTTCTCTATCTCAACAATGCTATTAGTTGTGGTTCTACAAGGGTCAACAAATCCTAGTTTAAACACATCCTTAAGATTACTCCCAGCAGTTACTATTACATACTCTGTCTCCCTTTTAACAGGCAATACCTGGGTTATGCCCTTAATACCATCAATATAAACATCTTTTATTTTCTCTTTCAGCCTGTAAATCATGTTCAGAGCTTCATCACCTGAAGTTTTGATTCTTATATTATTATCCTTCTCAAGCTTAATATCAAATCCTTTGAGACGACTCTTGCTGAGTATCCTTACAATCTTTGCAGGAGTCATCTTTCTGTCCTTAAGCATCTTGTCATCAAGCTCAATCCTCATCCTGGTCTCAGCAACATTAATACTGATTTCCTTAAGATATTCCTTGAATCTTGTTTCTTTAAGACTCTCAGCTATATGTCTTATATCCTTGCCCTGAGAGTAAGGCTTTTTCAGGTATATCTCCATCATCTCTGTGCTTATCTTGCTCCTAGCATCAAGGATCTCTATGAGTCTTGGCAGGCCTGTTGTGATGTTCATCTCACTAACACCTGCGAAGTGAAAGGTGTTCAGGGTCATCTGGGTTCCTGGCTCTCCAATTGACTCAGCTGTAACCAGACCCACGCTCTCCCCTGGCTCTGCAAGTGAGTTCCTATACTCAGAGTAAACCTTTTCAACTATCTTTTTCACCTTGTTACTACTAGCCTTATCAGGAAGCTCTTTTTCTAACTCTTCGAGTAGCTTGGGAGGAAGTTTGTCCTCGTATTGTTTTAGTTCTCTCTTCATTTTGAGTACCCGCGCCTTTTTTGCGCGCAATTAGTTATTTATTTTATTATTTTTAATTTATTATTTAATTTTTAATTTAATTTTCTTTATTTTATTTTGTAGTCCTTATTATATGCCCAACATTAATCTTGCCACCCTCGCTCTTGCTAACATCAACTCCGTCTTCTCCATAAGCAAACTGCACAATCTTCTTGCCAGCGTCACGCACAGTAAAGTCATACTCTACCTTAAAGTCCTGCATAGCATTTGCCAGTCTTCTGTAAAGATAACCTGATTTGGGTGTTCTAAGAGCAGTATCCATCAAGCTGTCTCTTCCTGTCATTGCCATGAAAAAGAGCTCAAAAGGCTCAAGGCCGTTCTTAAAACCATTTTTTACAAAGCCCCTTGCAGCAGCTCCAAGGTCGCCTTTTTTAAAACATGACAGAGTTCTCTCACTATAACCATTGCTAATCCTTCCTCCTCTTAAGGCTTGTTGCCCAACACAAGCAGACATCTGGGCAAGGTTAAGCAGGTTGCCTTGTGCTCCTGATAGTATCATCATAAGAGTGTGAGAGTCTTCATCAGCATTCTTAGCAACTATTTCTCCTGTCTCATTTCTTGCTTTGTTAAGCCTGTCCAGTATTTTAAGCTCAAGGGTCTCTCTTAGGTCTCTTCCTGGCAGCAATTCAAGTGTGCCATCATGATACTCTTGTATCATCCTATTAACATCATTGTCTGCTTCTTCAAGAAGCCTCTTAACCTCTTCTCTTACCTCTGGTTTCAGGTCAATATCTGAAAGGGTTATTGTGAAGCCATACCTTAAAAGGACTTCTATGCCTAGCCTGTAAATCTTTCCAAGCATGTCAACCATTTCCTTTGCACCATACTGCTTGTGCAGGTTTCTCAGCAGCAAGCCTGAGCCTTCTCCAAGGTTGTTCTTATCAAGAATGCCAGTTACAAGTGTTCCATTCTTTATCTCAATAACAGCATCAGGGTCTTTTATGCCTTCCTTGTAATGCCTTGCAAAGCCTCTGAAGTTAAAATCATCTGGAAGCAGAACTGAAAAGATT
Source organism: Methanobacteriota archaeon (assembly GCA_030637925.1). Lineage (GTDB taxonomy): Archaea > Nanobdellota > Nanobdellia > Woesearchaeales > SM23-78 > SM23-78. Next base: position 2,063 of record DAOWFR010000030.1, on the reverse strand, counting down.
TCCTTTCCATTCACAACGCTCTTGTTAGGTAGTTTTGAAAAGCTATCTACTCCTATTGCCACAAGCAGGTCAACTGCTTCTTCTCTTGGCATCTTCAGGTACTTGGTAAGAATATAATTACCAGTAATCGCGTCCTGGTTGCACCCAATAATACTCAGACCATACCTAGGGCTTATTAGCTGGGTTTGAACTTCCATTAGTATCTCTGCCTCTGAACGTGCTTCCTCTGTCTGGGGTATGTGAAGGTTCATCTCATCACCATCAAAATCAGCATTATAAGGAGCACAAACAGCAGGGTTCAGCCTAAGGGTAAGTCCTGGAAGCACCCTTACCCTGTGGCACATCATGCTCATCCTGTGCAGGCTTGGCTGCCTGTTGAATATACAGATGTCTCCGTCCATCAGGTGCCTCTCAACAATAAAGCCTGGCTGTAGTTCTTCTAAGAGCTGCTCTCGAGTTTCATCAGTAATCTTCTTTCTTCTGCCATCAGGCCTGATAATATAATTAGAGCCAGGATACTCTTTTGGTCCGCGCTTAACAAACTCCTTAAGATACTCAATATTCCACTCTGTTACGCGCTCAGGAACTGTTAGCTTCATAGCCATTACCATTGGCACTCCAACCTCATTAATATTCAGCATTGGATCAGGGCTGATAACTGTTCTTGCTGAGAAATTTGTCCTTTTACCAGCAAGGTTACGCCTTATCCTGCCTTCCTTGCTCTTAATACGGGCAGTAAGGGTTTTTAAAGGCTGGCCACTCCTATGCCTTGCTGGTGGTAGCTGTGCCACTGCATTATCAAAGAAAGTAGTGATATGATATTGTAGCAAGTCCCATAAATCTTCTATAATTATCTCAGGAGCTCCTGCATTAATATTCTCAAACAAGCGCTGGTTGATTCTAACAATATCCCCCAATTTGTGAGTGAGGTCATCCTCGCTTCTCTCACCACTCTCAAGAGTAATGCTTGGCCTCATAGTAACAGGTGGTATGGGCAGAATTGTAAGCACCATCCATTCTGGCTGTGCACTATCAGGGTTAATACCAAATAAGGGCAGGTGTTCGCGCTTGATACGCTCAAGCCTACTCCTGACCTCTATTGGGCTAAGCCTTTTTTCATCCTCTAGGAAAGTTGTTGGTTTTTCAATCTTGATCTTTAACTGTTTCTCCTTGCAATGAGGACACTTGGTAATGGTTTTCAGACTAGTAATAATTTCTTTCACTTTCAAACGCTGCTCATCAACCCCAAACTCTTTTCCTATCTTCTCAAGTTCCTCTCTGTATTTACTGATTTTATCATTTGGAATCAGGATGTCACCACAACTCCTGCAGGTACATCTTAACAAGTCAAGAATCACAGTAACGAATTTGATATGAATGACAGGCCTTGCAAGCTCTATATAACCAAAGTGTCCAGGGCACTCCTTTAGCTTGCACCCGCAGGTCTTGCACTTAAGACCAGGGTCAATAACTCCTAGGCGTACATCCATTAAGCCCCCATCAACAGGATAGCCTTCTTTGTCATAAAGCTCAGGAGTCACAATCTTAGCTGATGCCATCTCCTTGATGAACTTAGGACTCATTAATCCAAATTCAATCTTATCAACCTTTTTTGAAACAGTAGTTTCCATTTTAATCTTTTCCGCTTCGCGCAAAAGCTTAACCAAAATCAGGCGACTCCTAGTCTGCGACCGGAGTCCCCTTGTATAATTTGTTCAGTACTTACTCTTCAACCTCAGCTTTGGATAAATTGTCATACTCTTGAACTCATCAAGTATTAGTTTGAAAGCATAACTCATCTCAATATTGCTTATCTCAACATTCTCACCGCACACAGGACAGTAATAAGTATTCTTCCTAACATCATACACAACTATTAAGCCACAGTTTTCGCATACAGGCACTGTTGTCTTGTCACTATCAAACCTTTCTTTCAAGAGTAGGCTAGCTCCGTGAGCAACAAAGGTGTCTTTTTCCATCTCTCCAAGTCTGAGTCCTCCTTCTTTTGCTCTTCCCTCAGTAGGCTGCCTTGTGAGCAGTTGTATAGGACCTCTTGCCCTGCT
>DAOWFR010000043.1 GCA_030637925.1 Methanobacteriota archaeon | reverse complement strand
TCAAGAGAATGATTCATACATCTAGTGCGGAACTCAGGAAATAGCTGAGAGTAATGATAAAAATCTCCAAAAGTAACTTTACGATATAAATAACTTATAAACTTAAAAGTTCGATGAAACCAAGATGAAAATTTTTGAGAAAAAGTAGCTTTGATGTCACAATACATAAAAGGATCTAGGTTATGATGCTCAAAAGAAACATCATTTTGAGTTACTTGAATGATTACAAGATCAGGATTATACTTCAAAGCAAACTCTTTTAAAATGAATACTTGTTCTAATGAATTAGTTGAACCAATGCCAAAGTTGATTATCTCATATTCAACATCATCAAAATTATTATTTAATAAATCAGATAAATGACTAGGATAAGACTTGTTACTGTTAATTCCCTGAGTAAAAGAATCACCTACCATAGCTACACGAAAATAGCCTGGTTTTTTTTGCAGAGAATAGGACTTTAACTCATTAAATTCAAACAAATGCCACACCCAATACGTCTCATGTTCCTCCAAACCATGATTTTTTTTCTTCCAAAAATGCCACTCAAAACCAGTATTAAAACTAAGATGTATTCTGAAGACTATTTCTGAGATTAATATAAATAGAAATATTGTTACTAGAAGAACAGTAATGCTGATTAAAAAATCCTTTTTATTCATCGGAATCACTTTAAAAAATCATTTCTCCTCAATTCCTATTATACTCATGAAAAAAACTCCAAACAAGGTCTGGATGCCTAGGATTAATAATATGAGTGATGGTAAAAATGTTTTTAGCATGAACATAGAGATTATACTTAATACTATTACCAGACTTCCTATTATTATCCCTTTTTCCAGGCTTATGTATCTATTAATACTATCCACTAATCTGCTTTTCTGTTTAAGATGAACAGCAGCATATGTTCTTGCAAAGATTCCTAGTAGTATTATCTGGTAGCCTAGAATAATTAATAAAACTGAAATTAAGGAAAATAAAGTTGTTGCTGACAAGAAGATTGTCATTAGAATGCCTGCTAATAACAATATAAGCCCAGGAAACAAGAACAAGAGTGAATGACTGTACAATAACATGAATCTTAGATGCTTCCATCCATCCCTAAATGACCTTAGCTTTGATTCTGAACCAAGCTTTCTTGGGTAATAACTTATTGGCACTTCTGCTATTCTCATCTTGTGCTTAGTAGCTCTGATTATCATCTCACTGGCAAACTCCATGCCTGTGGTCTGAAGATTAAGCTTTTTCCAAGCCTCTCTTATTATGAGTCTAAAGCCACTCTGAGTATCACTTACCTTTGAACCAAATAATAATCTTAGAATAAAGCTTAGCAAGGGATTGCCTATATATCTGTGAAGCCAGGGCATTGCTCCTTTGCTGATTTTTCCTTTTAGCCTTGAGCCAACAACAATATCATTAGCCTTTGCTTTTAAGAGCAGTCTTGGTATCTCGCTGAAGTCATAAGTGTTGTCAGCATCACCAATTATGATGACATTTCCCTTTGCATGCTTAAAGCCTGCTTGATAAGCATAGCCATAACCTTCTTTACCATGTCTTACTACGTTTACACCTAGTTTTTTTGCAATACTAGCAGAATTATCAGTTGAAGAGTCTGAAACAATTATCTCTCCTATAATTTTATTGCCAGAGAAGACCTTTTTTATCTTCTTAATACATTCTCCTATGGTTTTTTCCTCATTCCTGCAGGGCAGGATAACACTAATAAAATCCTTCATTTCAGCTTGACAAGAAACTAAGAGCTTTTATATACTTTATTATAAGCTACAAAAGATTTATATAGTAATAAAACATAGTTTTAATATTAAAGCTTTGGGAAGGGTGCATATATTTGGATAAGAAAATTGTTTTTGGAGTAATATTCTTATTCTCATTACTTGTTTCCATATTAATTACTCGCGGGCAAACAAGTGGTTGTCAGTTTACTACGTGTGCTACTTATGGTTGCTTATACATACAGGATGTTAGTAATAACAGAGCAATATTTGACGGCGGAGGATTCATTGATATTGAAGGAGGTCTAACTGAGGGTGATGCATCTGGTTCAGGAACAAATGATTTTATAATAAAGAATTCTGGTGGAACTGTAATAGCCTGGATTGATGATGCTACTGGTAATATGAGTATTGCTGGAAGTGTGAGTGATGACCAGCAAACTGGCTGTAGTGCTCCTGCTAATAGTTTTATAATACAAAATTCATCTGGTGACTGCGTAGCTTATATTGACTCTTCTGGTAATGTATGGGCAAGGGGCAGGCTCTGCTATAGTTCATCAATATAAAATTATAAATAAATAATTAAAATGATTCTCAAGCAAACAATAAAAAAGGTTGAAGAAAGCAAGACTTTTAAGAGTTTTATCAAGAAGCACCCTGATTATTATCTTGTTCACTGCTTTACCATGGTTGATGAGGGTGAGAAAAAATATATCTGGGAGCTTGGCTATTATTCTGGGAAAACTGATAGAATGGTGGTTTTTGAAACAAAGCCAAAAATCATTAGGAGAGCTGAGGAAGAAGCTTTTAAAAAACAAGCCACGATTAAGAAGCTTGACTTAAGCAAGGTCAGGATTAGCCTTAGCAAAGCCCTTGATATTTGTAATAACCTGGTAAAGGACAAGTATCCTAAGCAGAATATCTCCAAGAAAATTATTATTCTCCAGCATCTTGACAAGCAGGTTTACAACATAACCTTGGTTACTAGGAATTTTAATATTCTTAACATTAAGATTGACTCTAACACAGGAGAAGTGCTGCAGGAGAATATTCAGAACATACTGAGTCTTGGTAAGAGATAATTTTCCTGTTTTTGTTATTGTTTTATAAACAATTCAAGAATTCTATGAATTTTTGTTATCAAACAGTCAGAAAGGTGTAACTCCGGAATATATTTTTTAATTCTGGATTTTATAAGTTATAGTTTCTGGCTTAATCATATTTATAAACAGAGGTTTCTTAATAAGATAGGTATGGTGATTAACAAGAACAGCAAAGGCATTAGCTATGAAGCAATGATGAAGAGCAAGAATCTTAACTCCTTCTTTGAGCAAGAAACAGAAGTAAAGGATGAGGAAGAATAAGATAAAGATTAATTATTTCTTAATAAAATCATTGTAAATATTTTTACGAATCTCTGGGAACTCGCCCTGGCCACCTAGAAGCACAGTAGTTATTGGTGCTTCTTGTTTTGCAAGAGCAGACATGCTGTTTGCTATGTCTCGTATCTCCCACTGAGCATGCTCATCTTCTCTTGTCCTTGAAATATGGTATAACTGCCTCATATTTATACCTATCAGAACCCTTCTTCTATGAGCATTTGTCAAGCAGTACTCTGCTGCTTTTCCATACTTTGGTAAGAACTCATAATACAATTCAGAACTTCTGTCAACAACCTCTTTAAGCTCTTTATCTGCACCTATTTCTTCTATATTTGATGGGGTAGTAAAGCCAAGCTTAGGGTTATAGTCCTGGCTTAGCAAAGTCATCATTCGGTGTCTTTTTAGCTGTGCAAAACAACTTGAGCTTATAATGCCTTCATACATCAAGCCATTACTCATCTCATATGCTCTGGGTACTTTATCATATTCAGAAAGGTGTTTTAAAGCTTCTTTAGTAAAATCTTTTGCTTTGTTTTCTTCTATCAAAGTAAAAGCAAGTGCATAACTATTCTCTATGCTTTCCTTTGAGTACTCATGTAACAATGCAGCAAGAATATTTAGGTCAATGTTACTGCATTCAATAAGAGTTACGTTTCCATTTTTCAAGAAAGTAGCAAGGTTTTTACCTAATCCTTCATCTTTCATAAAAGTAGCAGGACTTTTATCACTAAAACGATAAAATGTTAATGTATCTGAATCTACAGCTTTTCCAGCCTCTTCAAAAACCTTTTCAACAATCTCTCCTAAGTTATTCTCTGTATATTTAAAATTATCATCTTGTAATTCTTGCCCTGGATTGTGTTGTCTAAACACCTCTGGGTCTGTAAGCTGGATTAATGAAGGAGCATATTGCACTGACTCATCAAACAATTGCTGTGCAAACTCTTTTCCCTCTAACAATCTTCCGTATTTTAATTTTCTTATAGCAAGTTCAAGAGTCTGTCCTGGATAAGAGCATCCAAGCTGTGCTTCTGTTGCAAGGCATAGTGGGTAACGAGCATCCTCTTTTGCACTTCCTTCAAGTTTTTTTACAAAATCATTTTTTTCTTTACCTTCTAACTTTTTTATTTTATCTGAATGTTTCTTTTGTAAATATTCAAATAACCTTTTGTTTATTTTAAAATAAGAATCATTCTGAAATCCAACAAGCCCTTCAAATTCTTTTAAATCTTCAAGAGAATACTCCTTTGGTCTAACAAAATCACCTTCTAAGGTAACATATCTCTGGGATTTTTCAGTATACCCTACTCCAATCCTTCTTTTTTCAATCTCTTCAACAAGAAGCCTGGAAACACCTTTAATATTAAAATTAAACATAGCATGATCTGCTACTGAGTGATGGCCCATTCCAAAAATAATTGCCTCATTAGATTCTCTTGCTTTAGGAACATTCATTAAGGCCTGTTCAACAAGTTCATCAACATTTTTTTTGCTTCTACTAATCCGTGCATAAGCAGCTGAAACTATTTCAGGAGTGAATTTTTCTGCTAATTCACCTAGTTTATGTGAAGCATAACTAAGCTTGGATTCATCTGACTCAGGAGAGGTTTCTAGTTCTTTCTTTAAATCTTCTAATTCATGGCGAATTTGTATAGGAACATTAATTCCTGCTAATTTAACCTTAACCATTAAAACCACCCTAAAAATTAAAATCTTTATAAATTCCAAAGTGGTGAAAAAATCCTTATTTATATAGTTTGTTATGAAGCATCAGATGTTCTTATTAATCCTAGCAGAAAGCTTTATTAAAGAGCAACTTATCCCTACTCCAAAGGAGTGTAAGATGAAAAAAGGAGTGTTTCTGAGTTTTGAAGGAATAGACGGGTGCGGCAAGACAACACAGATAATGAACCTTGAGGATTACCTTAAGAAAAAAGATGTTCCTGTAATTACTGCAAGAGAGCCTGGAGGAACAGCTCTTGGCGGTGGTATAAGAAGAATGCTTAAGTATCCTGAAGAAACCTATAAGTTGTTAAATGAGAGATATAAGAATAACAAGGATTTCGTATTACTGCCTGTTGAACAGTTAAGAACATTTGAATCAGAAATTTTCTTATTTCTTGCAGCAAGAGCTGAATTTGTGAATTACATAGTAGAACCAAACCTAAATAAAGGAGTAAGTGTTATAGCAGATAGGTTTGCAGACAGCACTCGTGCATACCAAGGAGGAGGGATTGCTAAAAGCAACCCAAGGATAATTGAACTTATAAATAAGAATCATGATTTTATTCTCAAAAGATACTGGCCTGATAAAACATTTTTTCTGGATATAAATTATGAAGTTTCCAAGCACAGGCTAGGCCTTATAAACGCTGGTAATGATGATTTTGAAAAGAGAAAAAAGGATTTTTTTGAAGGCATAATAAGAGAATACCATAACATTGCAAAGGAAAATCCTAAAAGAGTTGTTGTAATTAATGGTACAAAAAGCATTGATGATATTTTTAATAATGATATCCTCCCTTATGTAAACTCTATTTATGGCTTTTGAAAAGCTTTATTAAGAAAAGCAAGATACCTTGACATTAGGGGCAGTAAAAGTGATCATCGGCTTAACAAGCTTTCTAGGAGCAGGCAAAACCACAATATGTGATTATTTAGTTAAAAAAGGCTTTGTATTCTATTCTCTATCAGATGTTATAAGGGATGAGATTAAGAGCAGAGGCTTGGAGATTACAAGGGAAAGATTGCAGGATGTTGGTAATGAGATTAGAAAAAAACTTGGTAATAGTGTGCTTGCAGATAAAATCTTAGAAAAAATAGAAAAAGAGCCAGACAAGAACTATGTTATTGACTCAATAAGAAACCCTGCAGAGATACAGGTCTTAAGGCAGAGGAAAAACTTTACTCTTGTGTTTGTTGATGCTCCCATAGAACTAAGATTTAAGAGGATAAAAACCAGGAAAAGAGAAAAAGACCCTATGACTCTGGAGGAGTTTAAAAAAGCAGAGCAAAAAGAGCTTGAAAGTCAGGATTCTGCTAACCAGCAACTATTAAAATGCAAGGAGATGTCTGACTTTATAATCACTAATGATTCAACACTTGAAGCTGTTTACAAGAAGATTGGTGAATTATTAGAGGGGTTAAGGTGAAAAAAATAAAACCAAGCACTAGACCAGAAAAGGATAGGTATTATCTTAACATTGCAAAAGAAGTGGCTGAAAGAACTACTTGTATGAGTGTAAAGATAGGTGCAATCATTGTAAGAGATGACCAGATAATAGCAACAGGATACATTGGTACCCCTCGTAAGACCTCTGATTGCTTGGAAAGAGGTAAATGCCTTAGAAGAGAGTTAAAAATACTCTCTGGTCATAGGTATGAACTGTGTAGAAGTGTGCATGCTGAGATGAATGCTATTATTAATGCTGCAAGAGCAGGAGTAAGCCTGTTAGGAGGTGACATGTATACCCATGGGACCAAGATATACCAGGGGCAGAACAAGCCTTTTAACATGGCTCCCTGCTTTATATGCAAGAAGATGATACTCAATGCTGGTATTAAAAGGGTTATTGGAAACACAGAAGATGGTAAGTACAAGATTTTTAATGTTGAGGACTGGATAAAGGACTGGCATGAAAGGGATATGCTTGATGACCTTGACTTATATGATGCTCAGTATTATGAGAAGGAAAAAACTAAGAAAAAATAAGGATTTTATCTTTACTAGTATGTCCACTCTTAATTTTAACACGCTTTTTTAATAGTTTAGAAAAAAATTTTACAATCTCTTTATTAGCCTTATTATCCTGAGCACGAGCTTTTATCTCAACAATCAAGGCTTTTCTCTCATAATCATAGCCAAGAATATAGTTTTGCTTTTTACCAGGCTTAACAATTATTCTTAGAGAATTATCAATAATATAATCAGCAGGATTAATCATTTTTTAGCCATAATCACGCCAAACATGCTTGCACTTCTTGCACTTCAAGAACCTGGTCTCTGGCTCATCACCTGCTCTCATCTGCTGGGTCCAGTAATAAGCCTTTTCAAAACCACACTCAGGGCACTTGGCATCTGTTTCTGGAAGAACATCATTGCTCTCCTCAACAACATCAAGTTCTTTTTCTTCCTTTATAATCTTCTCTTTTATCTCTGCTGCTTCTAAGTCCTTGGTAGAATAGCCACAACTGCATGCAAGCACCTTCTTCTTTTTCTCAGTCTTAGGCTTTAGTAATGAGCCACACTTAGGGCAAAACATAGCCATGAGCAAAACACCTTTTTCCTCTGAAACAATTCTTTTGAGAACTCTTTAAATATTTTTTGCTTTAAAAAGCAGGATTAAACAAATAATATATCCCTGTTATCTTCATTAAGTCAACAAACCATATCTTTACATAGCCAAGCCAAGGAACTCTAAAAACAGCTTTGCCAAGGATTTGTTCCTCAAGCACCTGTGTTTCGTCAAGCTCACTATCCCTTATCTGGGCCTTGTTATTATCACCTTTAGTCTGAAAAACCCACATATTCTTATCATCCTTCTTTATAACCCTGTGTATGATTGGGTAAGGCTTTTTTGACTTGAACACAATAACGTCTCCTATGTTTATATCCTCGGGCTTTTTTCCTATGAGAAACATAATGTCTCCGCGGTTAAAGCCATTCTTAAAAGGATACTCCTCAAAATCATACCTGGTGATGTTTAATGCAAGATAATAGTCCTCATTCTTAGCCCACCATTCATCAAGAGGCATGTGGTGCTCCATGCTGTTACTAACAACAGCTACTATTGGGAAGTTGGTGCCAAAAACCAGGCCTAAACCAGGGTAAACAATGAATTTTATGATAAGATAAGCCAGGACTATGTTGACAATCCAGCTAGCAACAGAATTATCATGCCAGATAAAATACCATATCTTACCTAGTAGAGTAGTAGGCTTTTTAGGCTTTTTCTTCTTTTTCCTAAACATAGAGTAATATGAAAAACAAGGGCTTAAAAAAGGTTGTGGTTTTTTTGAATTATTCCTAAACCTTTAAAAACCCTGTTCTTCTACCATTTTTAAAAAGGGGGTTTATGGGTATGAAGGCTATTAATATTACTTTTTGTTCTTGTAATAAGTATATTTATAGAAATATGTGGAAGCCTTATAAGAGCATTAAGGAATTAATTGCTAAGAAGATAAGAAAAGAATTGCCAAGGGCTAAGCTTAGTTTTAAGTATATTGAAATGCCACTTGTTCTTAAGGAAAAAAAAGAGAATGAGATAATTGCAAAGGTTAAAGGCAAGGAGCATGTTGTAAAAGTTATTTTAAAGCTCTCAAAGTGCAATATTTGCGCAAAAGAAGGAACAGAATATTATGAGGCAATTCTGCAGGTCAGAAGCTCTAGCTTTAAGGTATTAGAAGAAAGTATTGAGCTCTTAAAAAAAAGAGTGGAAAACCTTAGGCATAAAGGAATGTTTATAAACAAGGTTAAGCAGCTTGATGAAGGCTATAACCTTTACATGACTAATAAGAGAATTGCTCAGGCTCTCGGAAGAGAGCTTTATGAAGCATATGGTGGGATATACAAAGCAAGCCCTCATCTCTTCTCAAGAAGCAGGCAGACCAGTAAAAATATATACAGGGTTAATGTGTTTGTAAGGCTTCCTGGTTTTGAAAAAGCAGATGTTATTCTTGTTAATGATAATAAAGTATACAAGGTTGAGAAGCTTGGTAAGAAGATAAAATTATTAGACCTTGAAAAGAATAGTTTTGTAAGTGTTGATTATTCAAAGCTCAGCTATCATATTCTTAAAAAGCATTCTACATATACCTCTAGAATCTATCCTGATTTAGAAGTTATTAATCCTTTTGACTATCAATCCAGTATTGTAAAGAACAAGCCAAAGCAAGGATTAGAATTAGGCCAAGAAGTAAATGTTGTTGTTCATAAAGGAGTTTATGTTGTTGATTGAATCCTTTTCTTCTTGTAATCCTCTATAATATCTTTTAGAACATCCTTTTTCTTCAAAGCTTTCTCAATTATATTTTTTTCAGCAATTGCAAAAAAAGTGCTTTCCTTGATTATTACATTATCAGGCTTAATAAAAATAAAATCGAGCTCCTCGCTCCTGGGAATTTTATTTGTAATAATTATCTTTACCTTGCCCTTAATACTGTCAATAACTTTCCTACTTATACTTGAAGGATTATTTATCATAAGAATATCGTCTTTGCTAATGTTAAGAAAGCTCTTGGCTTTAAACTCGTCTAAACTTAAATCTTCTAGTTTCTTTACAAGCATTCCTTTATCTGTATCAACAATGAACTCATCCCTTCTCTTAAGCTCTTTTTCATAATGTTTTATAAGCCTTGTATGTTCTTTTAACTGCTTGGTATAAAGCTTTATTCTAGTTTCCTTAAAATCCACAAGTTCTTCCTTTGGAATTAGCTGAAGTCTTTTGCCTAGTTTCTTTATTAATTTATCCTTATCCTTAAGATGTTTTTTCAGTTTTTTATTCTTTTCCTCTAATAAAACAATTTTTAATTCAAGTTCTTTTACTAGTTTATCACTAATAACTTTTTCTTTAACTTTTTTAGGTTTAGGAATTTCAATCTTTTTTTTCTCATACTTCTTCTCAGCCATCCTCAGAGCTGCTTGTAAAGGTAACTCTTCATTACGCATCATTATTAGCTTAATATCCTCTTCTAAGTCTTCTTTATTATGTTTTTTCAAGAACCTGTTAATCTTTTCAATAAAATTTTTATGTTTTTCAAAAGCAAGAACAGCAGAAGCCAGTGCATCCTGCTCATGAACATTAAGCTTTGCATTGTACTTGTTGATTAACTCTTTTTTTTCTTTGACTAATAAGTCTTGTCTTGGATAGAAGAGCTTTGCTCCCAGCTTAACAGCTAGTTTTTCATTAAAACTCGGAGCAGGGTTCTTATCACAACCCATAATTAAGGGCTTGCCAAAATAGATTATGTTATTAATAAGCTCACTCATAGATATATTCTTACCAGAGCCACTACTGATGAATTTTCCTTTATCATCAAGAATAGCATAGCCAAGGGTTGTACCAGGGTCTACTCCTATTATTAACAAAACCATTTCATAGGGGTAAAATTTATATAGTTTATTAAGTTTTGCTAAAAATAGGGGGTAATATGGATAATTATAATAGAGGTAAACTCGGTATTATTGCTTGTGAGTCTGGGAGGCCTTTTGCTGAGAAAGTTGTTTCAGAATTGGAAAATATAATTAAGAAGGAAGAAAAACCAACATTCTTAGATAGATTAAAATTTTGGAAAAAAAGAGATATCACCAAGGTCAAGTTTATTGACACAAAAGAAACATGGTTTGCTAATACAGAACCAAAAGAAGAGATAGAGGAGAGCATTAGGAACAGAGATATCTATATTTTCCAGGATGTTGAGAACAAGACTGGCGGTAGGACTGTTAATGACAATTTCAGGGTATTAAAAACAGGCATACAAGCTGCCAGGATGTCTGATGCTCATTACATAACTGCTGTAATTCCAGTCTTCCCGTATGCAAGACAGGACAAACAGAAAACAAGGGAAGCAATAACAGCTGCAGATGCTGCAAGAGAAATAGAGGACACTGGTGCTACTCGTGTTATAACCCTTGATATTCATAACAATGCAATTGCTGGTTTTTTTAGAAAAGCAGTTCTTGAGAATCTTCGTGCATCAAAAAACATTTCTGATTATATAATAGAAAATGTTAATCTGGAGAACCTTGTTGTTGTAGCACCTGACACAGGAGCTGTTCCTAGGAATGAATATTATGCTAACATTCTAAAGACAGAACTAAATATGATTTATAAGAAAAGAGATTACACAACAGGCAGTAAGATTAATAAAATGATTTTACTAGGAAATGTAGAAGGAAAAGATGTTCTATTAGTTGATGATATGGTAGATACTGGAGGAACTCTTGAGGAGAATGTTTTGTTGCTTAAGGACAACGGCGCTAAGAAAATTTATTTTGCCTGCTCATTATCTCTTTTTAATGGAAAAGCTCTGGAAAGAACAAACAGACTTTATGAGGATAAAAAGATAAATAAGGTTATAGGCACAGATGCTGTTTTCCATGACCATGATTTTGCACAAAAACATCCTTGGTATGTAGAAGTTAGTGTTGCAAGATACTTTGCAAAGGTTATATTAAATATTAACAAAGGAGCCTCTATAAGCAGGTTGCTGAAGTGATTATTTCTTTTTCTTCTTCTCAAACTTCTTTAGTGAGGTCTGCCCCTCCCTCTTTCCCTTCTTTACCTTTACTTTTTCTTCTCTGTACTCTTGGCCTACTTGTTTTTTTACTGATAACGCTGTTTGTTTTCCTATTAACTGAGTAAGTTTTGTAATATCTGATTTCTTTACATCTTCTAAGTTTTTTATCTTGTTATTATACATCTTTCTTGCTCTTACCCTACCAATAGTTCTTAGTCTTAGTAATGGCAATAATTCTTCTTTTGCACCATACCTTAATCTTATTCTTAGCTTTTGTATCTCCTTTAGCAGTCCATGCAATTTTATCAATTTGCAGATTTCTTCTGATGAATACAATAACCAGTCTGCTAATTCAAGCTTAACCCTGGTTTCTCCTGGCCTTATATTATATTGATCTAATAAGAGTTCCTCGTCTTTCTCATTAATCCAGTCATAAAAGAACAAGGCTGTTTTTATGCTCTTAAGATATTCCTCATAATCCATGTCAAACATGCTTGGCTCAAAGCTTAAAAGAGAGGACTGAAATTCTGCTATTTTTTCCTCTATATTATCATATTCCTTAACCCTGACTGTGAGCAAGGGTCTTAGCTCTATTGTATAGGATATCATTTGCAGGAATGAGAATTCCTTGATTATCTTGCTCTTGGCTCTTTTCAGACAGGTTATTAGATAATGAGCAGTATAAGGGTCAAGGTATAACTGGCTTACTCTTGTTCCTAGGAGGGTGGCTTGTAAATCATTTTTGTTAATAATGATAAACCCCCATTCTTTTAATGCCTTTAGAATCCTGTTTATTATCTTTTCTAATTTTGTTATCTCACCAAATTGATAAGCAAAGAAGGTTTTTTTAAAAAAACTCATTAAATCATTTTTTGTACTGACATACTCTGTTGCTATCAAGCTTAATACATATGCTCTTAGCACTGGCTCAACTGCTAGCTTGCTTAGGATTTCTTCTGTTTCCCCTTCTATATAGTTTTCTATGATTTTTTCTTTTTCAGAATCTGTTTGTGAAATGCATATTGCTTCTCCATACTTGTCATTAAAGTCTGGTCTTCCTGCTCTGCCACAGAGCTGCTGGTATTCAAGCACAGGAATCCAGCTCATGCCTCTTGGAGCAGAGAAGCGCTTTAAATCCCTAACAACCACTCTAAAAGCTGGTAAATTAACACCATAGGCAAGGGTTGGAGTGGCACATATAATCTTGATTATTCCTTTTCTAAAATTTTCCTCTACTAGTTCTCTTTGGGCAGAATGTAATCCTGCATGGTGAAAAGCTACTCCTTGCTTAACACACAGAGCTAACCTCTTGCACTGCTTGGTAGGCTTGTCCAATGTGTTTAATACCTTGTTGCTGAGTTCTTCTAATGTTTTCTTGTCTTTTTCATTAACTCTTATCTTTCTGCTTATCCTCTCTGCTTCTGCTTCTGCACTGTTCTTAGTATTAACAAAGATAAGGGCTTGTTTGTTCTTTTCAAGAGTGTCAAGGCAGATGTTTAGAACATTATTATCATACAAGTGCTTTATCTTAAGGGTTTTTTGCATTGTTTACTTCCTTTAGATTTAGTTG
>DAOWFR010000069.1 GCA_030637925.1 Methanobacteriota archaeon | reverse complement strand
CTGGAATTTAATTTTTTTCTCCATTTGTTTAACATAAAGATTCCATTAACAACCTTATCATAAACACCGTTCTTGTTTCTAATAAAATCATGAACCTCTTTTTTTGAAGAATCCAGAGAAACATGTATCTCATTTAATCCTGAACTCACTAAATCCTTAGCCATATCAGAATTAATCAAAAGTCCGTTTGTTGATAGCCCTGTGAATATATCTCTTTGATAAGCATACTTAATTATATCTGTGATATCTTTTCTGACTAATGGTTCTCCTCCTGCAAACTTAAGACTAAAAGGACCTAGCCAGGCTCTGAGCTGCTTAATAATACCAATCCATTCCTTTGTACTTAGCTCTTTCTTAATCTGCGTTTTCCATATATCACACACCCTACACCTTAAATTGCACCTGTCAGTAATGGATACATGAACCATACTAGGTTTTAACATTACCCTGTTTATTCTTGATAAGATCTCTCTATGAACAAGCTGATTCCTAAATCTTAAGATTAGATTCATTCCCTCACCACAAAACTCATATTTGTAATCTGTGAGAATTCGTACAATGCATGGTTGTAACACTCATTTCTACATCCTTTTTCAAAAATCTGCTTTCTAACATCTCTTGCTTTGTCAGAATGCCACAGCTCAGCTAATGAATTATGAAACACATTTCCAATTTTAAGCGCATGACCTCCCCACATACAACAAGGTTGAAGCTCTCCATTAACATTAATACCAAAATGATTGCAGAGCCCTAAACACCTAACCCTCATATCTTTTTCCTGGTGATAATCTAATGCTTTTTTATAGTATTCTTTTTTTCCCTTAAAATTAGGGTCCTTTTTATCAATATAATCAATGAATTCACTATACTCTTTAATATCATCATCCTTTTTTAAATAAAACTCTTTTACATCATTTACAGGCCAGAAATCAAATTTAACACCTAGTTGTAATGAGATATCATAGATTTCTTTCAATTCTTTTACATTCTTATTTGTGACAACAAAGTATATTGCAACCTTCTTCTTACCAAGCTTTTTAACCAAAAGCTTTATTCCTTCAAATGCCTTTTTAAAAGACCCTTTCTTTCCTCTTAACATATCGTGTGTTTTCTCTAATCCGTCAATTGAAACACTTACAGAGTCAACTCCAGAATCAACAATTTTCTCTAGGGTTTCATTAATCAAAGTTCCGTTTGTAGTTACATTCACTCCATATCCTAATTCCTTTGCATATTTTATAATCCTAAACAAGTCTTTATGCAAAAAAGGTTCTCCTCCAGTTAACACAAGATTGCTAACCCCAAGCTCTGCTCCCTCAGCCAAAACCTTGATGCAGTCCTCAAAGGTGATCTCTTCATTCCCCTTGTACAAATCACAGAACTGGCACCTAAGATTGCATTTTGTGTTAAGGAGCATTATCATAATGCTTGGTGTGGGAGCTTTGCATCTATCATTTATATGCTTAAGATAATCCTGTCCCCATTTTTGACTGACTGATATCATGTTCTACTTCTTCTTTTTTATTATTTTGTTATGCACATCCCATACTGGTTTGCATAGGTGTTTGTATAATCTTGAGTTGTAGATAGATTCTAGTGCTTCTTTTCTCCATGTAAGTTCTTTTTTTGTGTTTCTTAATTCTTTTTTTGCCGCTTCCAGTTCTTTACTTAGTCTTTTTATTCCTTCTTTCTTCTTTTGGTTAAGTGTTTTTTGTCTTTTAATCTCTTTGTTTTTTTGTTTGTGTGTTTGTTGTATTTGTTGTTGTAGTTTTTGTATTTCTTTGTTTTTTTGTTTGTGTATCTCCTTTATTTGTTCGTCTAATTTTTTTATTATCTTATCTTTCTCTCTAATTTGATCTTGCTTTTTTTCAAGTATTTTATCAACACCCTCTTTTATAGTCTCATGCAATTTTTGTTCTTTTAGAAATTCATCAAACAAGTAACCCTTCTCCTTTTCATATTTAGCAATTAATTTTTCCAAATATTTTTTCAAAGGCCCTTTTTCCTTTGCATTGATTTTTGATTTCTTTATAAAAACAGAGAATTCTTTCCTTATTAGATCTGTTTTCTTTTTCTTTAAAGACATGTCTTTCTTGATATCCTTTAAGTATGAGATCAATGCTTCTTTTTCTTTGCACTCCTGTATTTTTGGTGAAGATAGATTTCCTATACTTCTAAATGAACATCGTGCGCAAAGAGGACCTGATTTTTTAAAATCTCCTTTAAGTTGAGCTTTTCTCCACCCATTTATCTTCCTGTTGTTCCATAAATAGTAAAGATTTTCACTATGAATGTTCCCTAATTTGTTCTCCATGTTAATATCAAAACAACAGGTTGTGACATTACCATATGCATCTATTGTAATGGTTTCCCTCAGATCTGCACATGGTTGTGCTTCACCTTTTATATTTGCATCGCGTTCTGTTATGTAGCACTCCTTGCTTATTTGATTTTTCAGATCCTCTTTTGTGATAAGATTAAGTTCAAAACATGTTTGTTTGTGGATTTCTTGTGCGTGCTCATAGTCTTCATGATTAAGCTTTCTGAAATAAATAGCATCTTTTCTTTTTGTTGGCCAGTTGTAACACACTTCTGCATCAGGGAGTATGCTCTTCCAGAAATTAAGGAACTTTTCTGCCTCGTGCTTATTTTCGTCCATTACAATTAGAGCAACACTTATCTTAGGATAGTCTAGTTTTTTTCTGTTTCTTTCTTTTATGAAATACACTATATTTTGAATGGTTTGGTTATACAAGTCAACCCCTTTTATTTTCTTGAAAGTTTCAGGTGTTACTGCATCCAAAGAAAAATGTATTCTTTCAAAAGTGCCTTTCTTCTGATTTGATAGACCAGCACAGCAAAGTATGTTCTGAGTAGTCTTTTTATCTAATAAGGTTCCATTAATATTTATGTTAAAATAGTTAAAGCTTGAATTATTGTTGTTTTGTTCAAAAGCATATCTTATAAACTCATTGAATCGAGGATGAAGCATAGGCTCTCCTGCCCAAAAAGGGATTATGTTTATTGGTTCATTAAATAATTTTAAATCATTAAGAATTTTTTTCCAGTTATTAAAGGCAAGAAAGGTTTTTTCTTTGTTATGTATTTTTTCTTTTCTTAACGTCTGAATACAATGTATACAGGATAGATTGCAATGATCAGTTAATTCTATGTTTACATTAATGTTTTTTGAGCCTTGTCTCATTTTGCTTTTCTTTTTTTCTTATTCTTTTCTTTTTTTATTATCTTGTTGTGAACATCCCATATTGGTTTGCATAGGTGTTTGTATAATCTTGAGTTGTAGATAGATTCTAGTGCTTCTTTTTTCCATGTAAGTTCTTTTTGTGTGTTTTCAAATTCTTTTTTTAGTTTTGTTAGTTCTTGTTTTTTCTTCTGGTTGAGTGTTTTTTGTCTTTTAATCTCTTTGTTTTTTTGTTTGTGTGTTTGTTGTATTTGTTTATTTTTTTCTTCAACCACCTTTCTTATTTCCTTAACTTTATCCTCTCTTATCTCTTTGATTATTCCTTGCAGCATTCTTACCCTTCTATCATTCTTTTCAGTCAGTTTCTTAAGCTTTTCTTCATTTATAATAGTCATCTCTTCAACTCTTTTTTGCATGGTCTCAGGGAGTTCTGATAATAAAGGCAATTCCTTTTTCTTGCTTAGAACAGGCTTTTTACAGAATTCATGAAGAGGCATTATGGTTTTGTCCCAGGATAACTCTTTTTTTATCTTTTTAATATTCTTTTTAATCTCTTTTATTTTTTTAGGTGATTTTAATAATTCCATAATTTTCTTTGCTAAATCATCCACATCACCTTCCTTCACAACAAATCCAAGGTTCCTTTCCTTAATAAGTTCAGAAAGAACATCTCCTTGTGTGCAGATTACAGGAACCTCTCCCCAAAACAAATCAATAATCCTTGTTCTATAACATAATTCGTTTTCTATTGATGATTTATATGTGATAACTGCTAAGTCTGATTCCAGGTATACACTTCCACATTCTTTGTAAGGTACCCAAGGCATAAAAAAAACCTTCTTGTTAAGCAGACCCATCTCAGAAGCTTCTTTGCGTATAATTTTTGCTTGTTCACTAGCATCCTCACTCTTTTGGAAATGTTTGGGACCAACAAAAACCAGAACAACATCATCTCTTTTTTGTACAATTTTATTCATTGCTTTAAGAACTGTAAGTGGGTCAAACCAAGGATACATTTCTCCAATCCATAGAATGACTTTCTTATCATGAGGCACTATTTTTCCTTTGATTATTTTCTTGGTAGCAGATAGTTTGTGTCTGGGTGTTCCAAAAGGAACCTTTACAAGTTTTGTTAAGCCAGGATCTGCTTTCCCCAGAAGATTAAGCAAGCCAAGATAGTATAATCTTTGCTTTTCGTTTGCACATAAGAACAAGTCACCTACTGAAAGAGCTTTTAAGAATGGAAGAAGGTTATCTGATGGCTTATTAGCACTTTTTTTGAGTAAGAGATTATTGATTAGTACTGGGTCATAGATGTCAATGACTACAGGAATATTCTTTAATTCTTTGGAAAGAGTGAATATGAAATCGTGTGGATAAGTGATAACTACATCAAAGTTTTTTACTGTTTCCTTTAGATTAACCTTATTAATACTTATAACTTCTATATTATCAATTCTCTTCTTTTTAATAGGAACTGTTTGAGCAATAACCACTTTATGCCTTTTTCTCTTTAATGCTCTGGCTATTTCAAAACATCTAATCCTCGTGCCGTCTGTTTTCCCATCTTTTGAGAAAAGCAGACCAAAAACGATTATCAATACCGCGCTCATTTTTACCTCTACTTATATACCCAATCTCCTTTTAATTCAATCAGCCCATGTTCTTTTGATAGGTTCTTGTTTTTTATTTTGAAACTAGCAGCATTAGGGTAGAAGTAATATCCTTTCTCTGCCCCTTTTTTGTTAGGTCTGGTCATACTAGCATGTATCTTGTATTCTCCGCTAAGAAGATTGATTTCTTTAATGACATAATCAACATAGCCTTTTCCCTTGTTAAGAGATTCAACACGATCGGAGTGATACGTATTTGGGCCTGCCAGATAGATTTTGTTTTTATTTACTATGGCAATACCTATTTCTGGATTTCTAATAACTTTTTTTGCTTTGTAGAATAACCTTATTATAAATTCCTCCCCTGTTCTGAAAGATTCTTTTTTCTTATTTTTATTATCAAGAACCAGCACTTTTTCTATTATTACTTCTCCAGAGCTTTTTATTTTCTTATTTATAAAAAATTCATATTTAGACAAGGGGTTTCCTCTTTCGTCTCTAACAACGCAAGGGGTTTTTCCATCATTTTCATATAGTAATTTATTATTTTTATCCCGTACAAGTATGCAGAACTTCGTTCTATATTTAATTTCATTATTAGTTAATTTATCTACGTATGCTTGTAGTTTGGCTTTTTTGTTTAGTTTGTTTTTCAATTCGTTTATTTGAATTCCTTGTATTTTTATTTTTTCAAGGCATTGCTTTTTCTTTTTTAGTTCTATTTTCAATGCTTGGTTTAATCGATTTATTTTTTTCTTATATGTATTAATCACGGTTTTAGGGCTTCCTGTTTTTACTATTTTACCTGAATCTAAATAAATAACTCTGTGGCAGGTCTTTTCTACCATGTCCAAGCTATGTGAGACAAATAGAACTGTTTTTCCTTTTTTTTTTAAGTCATCAAAAACAGAGATGCATTTTTTTTGAAACTCCTCATCACCGACTGCCAGCACCTCATCAATGAGGTATATGTCTCCTTCTGCTTCTTTTGCAATTGAAAAAGCAAGTCTGGCAAGCATGCCTGTGGAGAAATCCTTTAAAGGGGTGTCAATAAATTTCTTAATTTCTGCAAAGTTGATGATTCTATCAAATTTTTCATCAACCTCTTTTTTTGTTAATTTTAATAAAGAACTATAAAGGTAAATATTCTCTTTTGCAGTTAAGTCTTGGATGAACCCAATTCCTAGCTCTAGAAATGGAACCACGTTTCCTATTACTTTTACACTTCCTCTCTCAGGCTCTAGAATGTCTGCTATTATCTTTAAAAGAGTTGTTTTTCCACTTCCATTAGGTCCTATTATACCTATGAACTCTCCTTTTTTTATATTAAGAGTAATGTTCCTTAAAGCACAGAGCTGTTCGTATTTTACCTTTCCTCTAGTAATAGTTCCAATTATACTCTCTGCTAAGGTGCTTCTTTGCTCATGAGGTATATTAAATATCTTGCTCAGGTTCCTTATTTCTATGATGGAATTTTTATTCTTTTTTTTAGTCATTTTAATACTAGATCTGCTCTGCAAATTTTCTACTCTTCCTTTTAAATATCCATATTCCAATAATTAGAGCACCTACGCAGATTAGGAGAGTTATAGTTACATGTTTTAAATAACTAAAATCAAGTGGAGGTAATTTGTGAAAAATTAATGCATTTCTAGAATCTTCTATAATCCTAGTTAGGGGGTTAAGAACATACAACTTGTGCAGTTTCTTAGGAATAAGGCTTATGGGGTAAATGATTGGAGTAACCCAGAAACCTATCTGTGTCAACACTTCCCATATATGGCTCATATCTCTGAACTTTGCATATAATGATGACAGAATAAAACTAATGCCAAGAGTAAGTACAAAGAGCTCTGCTAATAGCACAGCAAATAAAATAAGGTGCCAACTGAAACCTGCTCTGAAAATTAAAATAAAGATAAAAAAGATTATTAAATTAAGTAAGAGTGTAATTAAAGAACTGAGATTAGTACTTATAATTATGAGTTTTCTGTTGAAATGTGTTTTTTTTATTAAATCTGTGTTTCTGATCAAGGCACTCATACTGTTGGTTGTTGCTTCTGTAAAGAAGCCCCATAAGATAATGCCTAAAAGAAGAAACAGTTCATAATTAGGAACGTCTAGTTTTATTAATAGATGGAACACAATATAAAGCGTTGCAAGAATTAATAAGGGTTTCAGTAAAGACCAGAAGAATCCTAAAATGCTTCTGTTATATTTTAATTTAAAATCAGTAAGAGTAAGATCTTTCAATATTCTAAAATTATTCTTAAACTCATTGCTCATAGCAACCATCCCTCCTGGTTGAGAGATTATATGAGTTGTTTATAATATGATCTTACCTTCTTGGCAACAACCCACCAATCATACTTCCCTATTAATCTCTTGCTATTCCTACGTAGTGTGTTTTGTAACTTCTTGTCCTTTATTAAGGTTGCTATGATAGTAGAAAAATCCTTTAAATCTACTACCCAAAGATCTTTTCCAGGTCTTGCATCAATGCCTCTAATTCCCTTCTTTGTACTTATGATGGGTAATCCGCCAGCCAGATAATCAAACATCTTGATGCTTGAGCCACTTCCTTCTGTGGTAGGATTAATAGCAATATCAGTTGCTCTGAAATAAGGTAGTAAATTCTTGTTTTCAACACTTCCACAATAAACAATATTTGCTTTTTTTCCTTTTTTACGAATATTTCCAACTATTAAGAATAATATGTTTGGCATTTTAGGAGCAAGTTTGTTTTCTATAAAGTCAGCTGCTTCTTCATTTGGTGGATGCTTTGCACCAACAAACAACACAATATTCTTGTATCTCTGCAAGCCAAGTTTTTTTCTAGTTTGTTCCTTAGTTAATCTAGATTTATAATCAGCAAGTCTTGTTCCGTTAGGAACAACAATAATTTTATTTTTCTTTATCCCATATAATTTACTTAACCTCTTTTTATCCTCATCACTCATAGCAAAAACCAAGTTTGCCTTTCTAACTACCCTTTCTTCATTTTTCTTTATTGAATTAACAATGTATTTTCTCCAAATGTTTTTATTAAAGAAATTTTTTTGTAAATCAAATTCAACATTATGTTCAACTAGAATAATGGGTTTTTTAATGTGTTTTGAAACCCAATTTAATAGCCAAGGATGCTCAACTTGAACAATATCTGCTTTTTCAATTGCTTTTCTCAACTCTCTTGGGATTCTTATAAACCAAAATATGTGAGGAATTAAGAAATCGTAATTTCTAAAGCCAAATAGTTTAAGAAGCACAACACCAGCCGTGTAGAGGAAATTATGATGAATATGCTCTTTATAATTCTTATTATAAGTAAAGGTTTTATTCTTCATAATAACTGGTGTGAATGAGAACTGCTCAATATTAGCATATCTAGACAAGGCTTGGTTAAAACCAAAAACCCTTGCTTGCCCCCCGCTTATAGGATTATGCACAACATAAGCGCACACATCAATTATTCTCATCTTTAACACTCATATTTATTAGTTCCTTTTTAAAGAATTTAATGATTTCTTGTTTTGCATCTTGTCTTAGCACCAATTGATTTTTTGCTTGAAAATCTTTATTAAAAATAATTCATATACCTTGTCCACATTGTATAGTACATATATTTTGTTTTTATTGGATTCCTCGTTCTTAAACCCAAAGACAGCAAGTTTATATGTCACATTTATGCTTCTGAGTTCGTTTATCACAGTATCAACAAGATTGTCCTCAATAAAAGAGTATCTTGGGAATTTACATTGGTGAGGGATTATATAAGCCACTTGTTTGTCTTTGCATTCTTTTATTATCCTATTTTCAAAGTATGGTGATTCTATAGGACAGCTGTTGTCCATATTACAGTCTACCAGTAGTCTGCCTTTTGAGAAAAAGATAAACACTTCTTTGTTCTCCAGAGTGCTATGAAATCCGCAAATATCTTCTTCTTTCTGTAACTCTTCGAGTTTTAATGTGAGTTGAAAATATTTAGTGTTTTCAATAGCTGTTGATTTAGTGTGATTCTTAAACTTAGATAGATTTGAAAAATAAGAAGTTGCTCCTATAACCAAAACTAATATTAAGAAGATTAGAGTGATTGTTTGGATTTTTTTATTATTGTTTGCCAACCCTCCAAATACTAATAATAAGTAAAAAGGAATCAACAGGCTTATCTCATGCCTTGAATTAAAAACATTAAAGGTTTCTTTTTCTGCATCCTTATCCACTTGAAGTAATAATGATGCAAGTACTAAATGTGTAATGAAAAAGATTATAAAGAAGATTACTGAATATTTTGTAAGCTGATTTTCTGGTTTTTTCTTAAAGTAATTAATTATTATCAACACTGTAACACTGAAGAAAACTAGTGTAAGTAAGAGGTAGGTCCAGTTTTCCAAATATATGAATAATCGCGGGATTCTTTTTATTAACAGACTTACTGCTTCGTTAAAAGGATTAGTATTAATTATTTCAGGGGCATGTCTGAATAAGAGGCGGTAAAGATAAGTTATAGGAAAATGTATGTGCGAAGGGCCGTATCTTAAATGAGCTTCTTCTATTAGTTTAAGGATATGCATTGATATCAAAGAAGCAATGCTTATAAGAGAAACATATATTATTCTTTTTTTTAGATTTATCTCTTTAATCAGTAAAATGGTTAGTGCTATTGCAGTGACAAAGATTAGACTGGTTGTTTCTATGAATATGGTTAGGCCGCACATTAGTGCCAGAAGGATTAGGTTGGTTTTGTTTTGTTTTTTTAGGAAGTTGATGAAGAATAGTATGAGAATGGCGTTTGCTAATAATGCTTCGTGTTGTGATCCTATCATGTGTAGTAGGGTTCTGAAGATCATTGATGGAAAGATGAATAGTAGGTTTAGAAGGATATAATATTTTTTTACGTATTTGAAGTTGAACCAGTAGAATGCTAGGAAGATTGCGAAGTGGACTAAGAGAGGTATTAGCGTGTAGGTTTGTAGCCAGATTTTTGTGTAGAAGAAGGGGTAGTATAGAAGTGCTTCTATCAATACACTGCCGTGAGGGTAATGATAATTTAATACTAAATCCATGAAGTTATGGGTTTGGGAGAAGATGGTTGTTGTGTAACCAACAGAAACAAAATCTTCTGCAGAAAGAGGTAAAGGTATAAAAACACAGTAGATGACAAAGAACAAAATAATAAAAAGGATAAAAATGAACTTATGTCTGTGTTTATGTACAAATTCATGTATTTTTTTTAAGTCCATTTTTTAATCAAGCACTTTCTCTACGCGATAATTATGAAGAGGTTTATTAAAACGGTTACTATATGAAGTTCTTACAATGATCAAATCAATAAAGCCTCCGATCAAGCGGTATCCTGAATACTTTGTCTTACCAAATCTTCTTTTATGATGCCTTACAACCATTTCCCCTGCTTTGAAGTCCCTGAGATAGAGTATTGTGGGTAAATACCTGTGCATTTGGCCGTACAGATGAAAATTTTTAAAGCAGGTCCTTTTATAAATCCTGAGAGTGCATCCAGCATCATGAATTTTTTCGCCAAATACAATCCTTCTAATAAAATTCGCAATCTTAGAATAAAGCTTTTTTGAAAAAGAATCTTGTCTATTTTTTCTCCAACCACACACAAAATCATAGTTAGAATTCTTTATTTTTCGTATCAATCTTGGTATGTCTGAAGGATCATTTTGTAGGTCTGCATCTATAGTGACGATTAGTCCTCCTTTTGCAAGTTTAATACCTGCATCTAATGCTGAGCTTTGACCAAAATTTCTTGTAAATTTAATAACTTTAACAGATTGATCCTTCTTATGAAGCTTCTCTAATATCTCTTGGCTTTTATCTGTACTACCATCATTGACAAAAATTATTTCATATTTAGAATTTTGCTTTGTTTTTTTTATAGCCTTATACAATCTTAATATATTTTCCTCTTCATTGTATGCAGGAATTACAATTGATAAGTATGTTTTCATCAATGACCCCCCAGTTACTCAGCATTCCCCCTTATAATAATCATTAATCGACTAACTCAATATCCAAGCAAAATATATAAACCTTTTGGTATTCCTTATATCTACTAAATATCCTGTAATAAAATGAGAGTTGCATTAATAAATCCTAATTGGAAGGAAAATCATAGGTCTGAAGCGACTTATAACAGAAAATGGTTTCCTTTATCACTAGCTTATATAGCTTCTTTACTAAGAAAAAATAGGATTAAGCCTGTATTAATTGATGCTCACGCCACAAATATGTCTATCAAGGAGATAAGAAGAAAAATAAAAGGGTGTGACAAGATTTTTATTACAACCTCGCCTTATGACAAATGGCAGTGTCCTGATAGGAATATAAAACCAGCTTTGAAAGTATTTGAAGCTCTGAAAGATAAAGAGTGCTATGTAGTTGGGCAGCATGTAACGGCAAGACCCAAAGAGATCCTTAAATTTACAGATGCGAAAGCAGGAGTTATTGGCTCACCTGAATTCTCAATTCTGGATATTTGCAAAAACAAAGGATTATCAAAAATAAATAATCTTGTTTTTTTAAGAGCAAACAAATTGATAAGAACTAAGAGAACAGAAATTGATGTTAACAATCTTCCAATTCCTGCTTATGATTTAGTTGACCCAAGAAATTATGAATTCGAGATTTTTGGAAAAAAATTTGGAATCATTGAGGCCACCAGGGGCTGTCCTTATAATTGCAGTTTTTGCTATAATAAAGAAATCTTTGGAAGATACACAGAGATAAACCTTAAGAAAATAATAAAATCCTTGAAAGCATTAAAAAAAGCAGGTTTTCAGACTGCTAATTTCATGGATTTGAATTTTCTGACAAACAAAAAGATGGTTAAGAAGTTATGCCAAGAGATGATTAGACATAAGCTAAACTTGAAGTGGTGTTGTCAGACTAGAATAGACAACCTTGATGAGGAAACTGCTAGGCTGATGAAACAAGCAGGGTGTGAATTAATGCTTATTGGGATAGAAAGTGCTTCGCAAAGAATACAGAAAAAAACAAAGAAGAATGTGAGTCTCATGAAAACCAAGGAAAAAATGAAACTTCTAAAAAAGAATGATATTGAGAGTGCTTATTTTTTTCTTTTAGGCCTTGGAGAAACAAGACAAGAGATAGAAGAGACCAAGAGGTTTATCAAAGAAACAAAGCCTAATTATATATCAGTTCACCATGTTGTTGATTTCAGCACTTTGAAAGATAGAAAAATTCCTTTGAGAGAAAAATTATATAAGATAGAATTATTAATGATGAATCTCTATAACCTAAGATTAAAAGATATAACCAAGAGTCCTTTTAAGAAACTAAAGATTTTCTTAAACGCCTTAAAATAAAAGAATTTCTAGTCCTTATAAATAATTTTCCTCATCTTATTAAAAAAATTCTTTACATCATATTTTTTAGCTTGTTTTTCACAATGCTTTCTGAACTTTCTGGGATTCTTACTTATCTTCTTAACAGCTTTTACAATCTCATCAGCATCTGCTTTGACAAGGAACCCTGTTCTTCTATTAATCATAGTCTCTTTATAACCACCTTCATTAACAGCTATTACTGGCTTGCCAGCACTCATTGCTTCTAATATGTTCATGCCAAAATCCTCTTTTTTTGAAGTTGCAATAAAACCCTTGCACTCAGCATAGAGTTGTTCAAGCTTTTTCTCACTTACTTCTCCTAGAAAAACCACGTTCTTAGGCTTATTTTTCATTATCTTCTTTTGATATATTTTTGAGTGGTCTCCTTTTGTAACTCCCCCAACAATAACCAGTTTTTCATTAGGAAGCCTTCTAAACGCCTCTATCTGTAATTCAATTCTTTTATGAGGGTAAAGCCTGTTAACACTAAGCCAGAAATTACCATATTTTCTGAATTTATACTTCTTTATAGGTGGGTTAATAACACTTGCTTTTTTATGATAATACTTCTTAACTCTTTGCTTGCAGTTATTTGAGTTAGCCACAACCCTTTGAACATGCTTTAAATCCCTTTCAAGAAAATACCTGTGAATCCTTACCCATAAGGCAAATAAGGGCTTTGCATACCAAGGAGCCCAACTCTTAAAGTCATTATAAGCTTGATAGAACATCCTTATAGGGGTATGACAGTAGAGCAAGTTAGGCTTGTGTTTTTTAGCAGCAAAAATAGCCCAGTTACCGCTCATAATATGAAAGTTATAATCAGGAAACCTGGCTTTTGAAAAAAGAAAAGAAGCAGTTATTTGTTTTAGCACAGGAATAAGAACAGGTTTGCCAATGCTTATAATTCTGACATCACCTGTTTTCATTAGCTTAATACCCTTCTTATTCTTGTCAGTTGTTATTATGTCTGCTTTTAATCCTTTAGCTAGTTCTATAACCAGTTTTTCACCACCACCAATAGTGCCGAAAAAGTCATGAAAGATTGCTATTCTCATAATCATCACACCACCTGATAAATAGTGACTTCATTCTTATAATATATTTTTCCTAAGAAATCACAGTCAAGCTCTTCACTGCTGATTACAAAATCAACTTTTTCCTCTTCTACAATTCTTTTCTTAAACTCACACTTGCCATTGAAAAAATCATATATCTTTGCATAAGGCCCTCCTTCAAGGCTTGAAGGCATCATACCCACAACCCGGTTCCTGCTGATAGGATAAACAGTGGTTGATAAGAATGGTTTTGCAAGCACCTTTTGATAAGGCTCATAATTAGTTTTTATCCAGAGCAGAGCATCATATTCTGGCTGGGTTATAACCTTGTGCAATGAGAATTTTTGAGGCTCTACCTTGTAATAATTATTAAATGCAAAAAATAATACAACGAGAACTAGTAATATGCAAGCTACTGAGCTGTATTTCTTTTTCTTAAAAACATATTTTTTAGAGTAATTTAAAAGGAGTTCTGATAACCAGTACAAACCCATTGCTGATAAGGGTGAAAGGCCTATTAAGAGATAGAAGAAGTTCCTTTGGTAAGGGAAAAAGAGAGAAAACTCAAATAGGACAAACAGGACAAGATTTAATAAGAGTGCCGCAGGCCAAATAATTAATAAAAGGTTTTTCTTTTTTAAGGATAAGTAAATAGTACCTATGGCTGCAAGGATTAAAGGTATTATTCCATAAAAGCTAATCAAGGAGTAAGTATGCTCTAATTCTGTCCAGCCTTTCTTAAATACTAGCTCTGAGAAGAACCTTTGAAAAGTTCCTCCTGCTGTTCCTGTCCAAAAGTAGAGCTTTACAAAAATAAGGACTATTATAACTGCTATGACCCCAAATATGACAATATATTTCCAGTTCTTTTTTACAAATTCTAATCTTGTAAAGGTGTAAATTAATGATAGTACTGCTATGAGAACAGCTGCAAAGGGGTAGATGATTATTGCAATGAGAAAGAGTAAGAGGGATAATGCAAGGAATATCCAGTTGACTTTCTTTTTATCTATTGCTTTTATAAAGAAATAGAAGTAAAGGAAAACCAGAAATAAGGTAAAAGTCATTGGTGTAAAGAACCAATTGCCCATAATGTTAAGGTTACTCTTGATAGACGCAAAGAAGAGGATTGAAAACAATCCAATCCAATAGTTCTTTGTAAGCTTGTAAATAAGGAAGAACAAGAATAATGCATTTATTGCCAGGAATAAAGGAGCAAGGGACTGGTATATTAAGACAGGATTAATGCCTGGTAAGAGGAAGAGAGATGCCAAGATGAGATGAAAGCCAATCTCTCTGTCCTGTGCTGGCTCTGCAAGGTAAGGGTTAAAGTTAATTTTCTTTTCTTCTGCAATACTAAGGCCTACTGCTAGATGAGCCCATTCATCATTGTGCAAAGGAAAAGCATATTTCTCAGGCTCTACAAGGGTTGCTGTTTCAGGATTAATGAATTCATAAGGATAAGCAAAATGGATTTTATAGATTAAAAAGAAGCAGAAGAATAGGGTTAGGACTAGTAATGCTATTTTTATATAATCCCCCTTCTTGAGCATGCCTTTGAGGAGCATTAGGTAATACTTAAATATTGCTAAAATAATAAAGAACATACAAAAATCAAAAGATTTTTATTAGATACCTGATTAATAAGTTACAGATGAAAAGAGTTAAGAAAGAAAAGAAAAAAGGTGATAAGAAGAAGATTTTAAGGCTTTCATTGAGTTCTATAATTTTAATCATATTATTGATAGGAATTTTAGTCTTCATCCTAATATATGTTACTAAGCCTATTAGCAGAGAAAAACCTATTTTTTTAGAAGGTAAATATAATGCTTCTCCTAGGAATGTTGAAGCATATAAGAAGGAGTTAGAAGAGGGTTATCCTTATTTCTCTGCAATTGACAATGTAACTTGGTTTAAATATAGCCCTTTTAATTGGAGTGAAAAAGAGTTGATTGAATTAAAAATTCCAAATAGAGGCTTTGAAGAGGACAAAAATAAGGATGGTTGGCCTGACAAATGGTTCATTCTAGGACCAGCATCTTATTCTGATAAGAACTGTTTTAAAGGTAAAAGATGCTTGTATGTTGAAGCAGATGACTCACCTTATGGTTATTTAATTCTGAACTCAGAGCCTATAGATGTACACGAACTTTATAACTATACAGTCTCATTTAACATAAATTGTATTGAGTGCAATAATAAGAGTGCTTACATGGTTATTATTTGGCTGGTGAACAAGTCTTTTGTTGGTCAACCACACTTATTTACAGAGGGAGCAAGGCATATTTTGTATTTGCATAATACAGACGGCTATGAACAATTTACCATTAGTGTACAGGCACGTAGCTGGGCTCAAAAATCCATATTTGGTCTTAGGATTCACACAGAATCTGCAACTATTCAGCCCAGAACACGACTCTATATTGATAGTTAGAATATTCTCAACTTGAATGAAGCTTCTTTAAAGAGAAAAGTTTATATTATCTGAGATTTTGACTGGCTTGGGTGGTAGTAATTAATAAGGTTTTTAGATGGTTAAAACAGAATTATAGCTTTATTTTTAAGAAGAGAACGCTTGTTATTTTATTGATTACAGGTATTCTCATACGTCTTTTTGTTATGCCTTTTACCATGATGACTGATTTGTCTCATAGTTATTTTGTGACTTCTATTTTAATTGAGAATGGCATAACCCCCCCGTATTTTCTTTCAGGCAAGGTATCAGCTCTTATTCATTATTTTTTCTTATCCCTTTACAAAGTGTTCATTCCCTTAAGTTCTTGGTTTAATCAGGCAGGCCTCCAAGATATATTTTCCATGGATTTTATGGGAAGAACTTATGCAATACAAGCAAGCTTTTTATCTCAACCTCTTGTTTTTTTAAGAATATTCCTTTTAAAATTACCTTACCTTTTATTCGATCTAGGAGTTTTATTTATGCTACCTTTATTTTTTAAAAGGCAAGAGCATAAGAAATTTGCTTTTTTATTCTGGCTTTTCAACCCTGTAGTTTTAATTGTTTCATTTGTTTTTGGAACCAGGGATATAATATGTGTTTTCTTTATTATTCTAGCATTTTACCTGTTATACAAGGAAAGGTTCTTTTTAGGAACCCTTTTATTATGTATAGCTATTTTATCTAAATTTCAAGCTCTGTTTGTAGCTCCTTTTATTATTATATTCATATTAAAAAATAGAGGTCGCATCTACTCTGATATTAAAAGAAAGTTATCTTTTTTCTCATCATTTATCTTACTTATAATTTTATTTATTTTACTCTTTCCCTCTCTAAAATGGCGTTTGAGTAGTGAGATTGTTAATGTATGGCCGCATAGTTATTTTTTTCTAACTAAGATAGGTGAAGCAAGATTAATTTACTTATTTATCTTTGTTTACGTCTTTGTCTTATTAGCTTACTGGTATTTCTCTGATAATAGTTTCGAAAACTTATGGAAATTCTCATTATTAGGATTATTATCATTGTTTGCTCTATGTTTTTTCCATCCTCAGTGGTTTTTAGCAGTAATTCCTTTTGTGTGCTTTGCAATAATAGATAATAAAGAGTTATTTAAATTATTTAGTCTTCAGGTAATATTCTATTTTGCTATATTTCTATGTTGGGGGAACCATCTAACTGTTAACCTCTTTGCTCCTATAAACCCAACTTTTATTCTAAACTTGCCTGATATCAAAGAAGTTATTTCTGGCTTTTTTAATACAGAAATTTTAATTAATATATTTTGGACTATATTTATTGCAATAACCATCTTCTTTATGTATATGATTATTAAATCACTGAACTTAAAAAATAACAGGATCTCTTTTATTAAAAATAAGGGATAGGATGTTAAGATATTGGTTTTTTATAGATTAAAAATGAGGCAAATTAACAAATCCGTGGAAGATTTCAAAGAATTATTTGATAAAGAACAACGTAAATGTTTTGAAAAATTAGCATTTTTAGATATTCCTGATTATAGGAAATCTGATTGGAGTGAAAATATTTTTTTTGGAACAAGAAATTTCTTTTTTAAACTCTTCAAAGAATTAAAGAAAAAAAATTTAAAAATTCTTGATGTTGGTTGTGGACCCGGACATTATTGTAATTCCTTGTATGATTTAGGTAATAGAGTAATAGGTATTGATTATTCTAAAAATATAATAATGGTTGCTAAGAAGAATAGAAAAGGTAGAAATATTAAATATAAAGTGTGTAGCATATATTCTCTTCCCTTCCAAAATGAGGTCTTTGATGTAGTTTTATGTATTGGTGTTTTGCAATCAGTTGCACATACTAAAAAGGCTGTAAAGGAGTTGTCTAGGGTCACAAAAAAAAAGGGCGTTCTATTCATCTCAACACTAAAAAAACCCTCTATATTTGATCTTCCTCTTGTATTCTCTTGGCATGTAATAATTTCTTTAATGAATAAATGGTTTTCTCTTAAAAAATTAATGATTATTTTTAAGGATAATATTACGTTAGCAACCACCAAAAGTTATTTTGGCTATGCACGGAAGGTTAAATATTATCGCGCATTTGGAATTAAAAGATTACTTAAGAAGGCGGGTTTTAAGAAAAACACTGTATATTACAGTGGATTACTAGGAAGATTTTTTTATAATAAATTATTTTTGAAAATTCCATTAGGAGCTCGCCACTTTTTTATAAAGGCAGAGAAATAATTAATCAAAAATGATGCAAAAGACAAAGATGAAGGATAAAATAATAGAGATAAAATCACTTTCTTTTCGATATAAAAAGAAGGATAAACTGGTGCTTAATAACATTAATTTAAGCATAAAAAAAGGAGAAATATTTGGTTTGCTTGGTCCAAACGGCGCTGGAAAAACTACGCTGATTCAAATTCTCTCAACCCTTCTTAAACCTTTTATAGGTTTTGTTATGGTTAATGGTGTTAACTTAAAGAAAAGGCCTGCACAGATAAGAAAGCTTATTGGTGTTATGTTCCAACAGACTATACTTGATGAAGAGCTAACAGGTTATCAAAACCTGGATTTTTATGCTAAACTATTCAATGTTTCAGATATCAGAAAGGGTATTCAGAAAACATCTTCTCTGGTTGAGTTAGATAAAGAACTTGATAAAAAAGTAAAGATTTATTCAGGAGGGATGAAAAGAAAGTTGGAGTTAGCAAGGTGTTTTCTGATCAAGCCTAAGATTCTGCTGCTAGATGAGCCTACATTAGGATTAGATCCTTTTATAAAAAGAAAAATATGGGGTTACTTGAAAGAATTAAACAAGAAACATAAATTTACAATACTGTTGGCAACACCCGATACTCAGGAGGCAGATTACTTGTGCGATAGGATTGGTATTCTAGATAAAGGAAAATTAATTGTAGCAGGTTCTCCTTTAGACATTAAATCATCTTTTGAATGTGAAAATCTGAATTTAACTGATTTGTTTATAAAGTGCATAGAGGAAGCAAGAAAATGAATACCTCTATCTTGGCCATTGTTCAAAGACAATTAAGAAAGTTTTTTCATACTAAAATATCCTGGGTTAATCTTATTTCTGTCCCAAGCATCCTGATTTTAGCTATGATTCTGGGAATAGACAAGATAGTAAAAATTCCCTTTAACATAGCTTATTCTGCATTTCTTGTTTCAGGATTCTT
>DAOWFR010000041.1 GCA_030637925.1 Methanobacteriota archaeon | reverse complement strand
TTATTTCTCCTTGGCTAAGCCCGACATGTCCTAAAACGCTTTTTATGTCCATATTCTGTTAATAATATGCGCTCATTTATATTGTTGTCGGTTTTTCGACAGCATAGACATATAAATCTTGTTATTTTACTCTGCTTCTATAGGTGAACAAAATGGACATGATTAAAGACATAACAGATGTATTAAGCCAGTTTGATTCAAGAGATGCTTTCTCATTAGGAACGGGCGTGCTTGTAGGAGGCACACATGCTGCAATAGACCAGATAAGACACAAAGGTAATCTTGCTGTTTTTTTTGGAATGCATTTTGGGAGTGGTTTAGTCTCTTATATTATATCAAAACAATACGGAAGCGACTCTTTTCGTTTACTGGGAGACTCAATGCTTGGAGCTTTCGCATATCATCTCTCCTATAGGAAAACATGGAATCTGATTGAGAGATTTAAAAAAACAGAAGATAAGAATTATATTTAGAGTTCATCAATAAAAGGCCTTTCCTGACTTATTTTAAAACAATCCCTGTCTTCACAGACCACATATACAAATCAAGCTCTGCTAGGTTAAGATTTAGTTTTCTTGCAATTCTTCTCAGCAGATTTTCAATCTCCAAATATTTCTTGTTCTTCAGAATCTTAAGAGTTGTCATGCCTTCCATAATCCATGCAGATTACAATACTCTCTTGCTGTGACTTCTTTTGCATCTATGCAGAACTTTGCTTCTGGCTTATCACCTGGCTTTAAGAACTTCCTATACGATTTGCCATCAGCAATCACTTCAATCCATTCAATAAAATGCTTTTCTTCCATTGGATGAGGAACAGAACCAACACTTATTTTAAACCCGTTTTCTGTTTTTTCTATTACAGGAACATGTTTTTCAACAGCAGCATCTGTTGTGTTCTCTTTAAGAAGTTCCATTGGCTTACCACAGCACACAAGCTGACCAATGCCAGTATGCACTACCTCAACAATGTTTCCGCAAATATTGCATTTATATACTTGATTTAGTTCTGTCACTTTTTATCACCTTTCCCTAATTCATTCTCAATTACGTTCTGGTCAAACCCAATAATGATTTTGCCATCAATATCAATAACAGGCACTCCCATCTGTCCTGACTTCTCAATCATCTCCTTGGCTGCTTCCTGGTTTGAAGCTACATCTATGTCATCAAACTTTACTCCTTTCTCTTTCAAGAATTCCTTAACCCTTTTACACCCAGGGCATGTTGGTGTTGAGTATATTTTTATAATTGGCATTTTTACACCTCATAAACAGCACTCACATCCTTCCTCAAAGCATAAGCACTCTGGTTCAAAATACTCTCTTGGATGCTTGCATGAAGGACACTCTTTTGGAGGCTCTTTTCCTTCAAAGATATAACCGCATTTTGAGCATTTCCACTTTATAGGCTTCTCTCTCTTGTAAACAGCATCTTTTTCTACCATATCCAATAATTTCTTGTATCTTTCTTCATGATGCTTTTCCACTTTTGCTACTTGTTTGAACAACTTAGTTGCTTCTTTATTGCCTTCTGCTTCTGCATCCTTTGCAAAGCCAGGATACATCTCGGTTGTTTCATAGTGCTCTCCTTCAATAGCAGCTTTTAGATTGGCTTTTGTATCCCCTATCCCTTTTAATAACTTGAATTCATCCTTTGCATGCTGCATCTCATTCAGAGCAGTTTCTTCAAAGATTTTTGCAATGTAATGATATCCTTGTTTTCTTGCGACCTTTGCAAAATATGTATATTTATTCCTTGCCTGGCTTTCACCTGCAAAAGCAGCTTTTAGATTATCTTCTGTTTTAGTCATAACAAAATCACCCCGTTGTGTTTGGAATTCTTTTCATTCTTTTATATTTTCTTGTTTTAGACATTGTCAATTTAAAGATAGAGCCCCACCACTCTCTTATGAATGGCGGGGTGTTCGGGAGGTTGTTTTGAGAGTACATGTTAATAACTGAGTAGAAGACCTAAGAACAGGCAATGATTACATCATGCCCACTCCCATCATATGGCCTCCATTATGTCTATGAAATTCTTCACACTCCTCGTGCATCTCTTCCATGTAATCCCATTCATCATGTTCCTCTTCTTCTTTGTTTTCCTGTCCATGAGCATATGCTCCTATAACAACTGAAACTAAGAGTAAGCCTATTATTACTCCTAGTAGTATTGCTTTTCTCATATTTTTCATATTATTCACCTCCTAATTACTCATTTTTGAGAGCCTCCATAATATCCACGCATTTTCCGAATTGCTGTTTCATAATTCCTGTTTGATATTAATTTACGCAACACCTTGTACTGTGCCCATTCCTTGGAATTCCTGGGGTTGAAATAGCCTTTAACCTCGCTTGAAACAGACACAGAAGGGTTATCAGAAGAGGACAAGGGCGGATCCTCCTCAATTATTTGATCTACACCAACACCATCCAAGAGAAGGGTGTTCTCTTTTGAAATTATTGTTTGCAGGTCGTTGTGCATGTTTGTATTAGACTCGCTTTTCTTCTCTGTTTTACTCACTTCTTTTGCATCTGACCTACAATTATACTGAATTCCTATAGCAGGCAAAGTTAATCCGCCCACAAGCAATGTTGAGATAATTTTCTTTTTCATTTGACTCACCTCTGAGTTATTCATCTTTAATATCTTCTATAATATCACCTAGTTTTTCAGTTTTCAACTCCATTTCACTCATCTTATATGGCTTTACTTTTGAAGTGTTCTCCTTGACAGTGAAATATCCATCTGTGCCTAGCTCCCAATGGTAAAAATCACCTACTAGCACTCTGCTATAGTCAGAGTCTTTGTATCTCATATTAATACCTCCTCTTCCAAACCCTCTAAATCTGACATTGTTGGGATGCTATGGTTCTTTTCCCAATATGCTACTCTCATAACTTTAACTAGAAGTTCTTGCTGTGCTTCTTGTATTGTTCTCATATTATCACCCTCCAAAATATTCATAGAAATAGCATGACAAGGCCTTTATTAATACATTATTAAGGATAAATCATTAGGTATCCTACATAAACTTTAAAAAGGGATTTACTAACCTGTAGTCAAGATGGTACATCTGCCTATTGTGCCAGAATGGTTTTTGGGGTATGATATTATCTTAGAGTTAGCTTTTGCTATAATAACCTTAATAGTAAGTATTTATGCATTTAAGATTTATAAACTCTCTGGGCAAAGGCAATCTAAGTTCTTTGGGATAGCTTTTCTTTTTATCTCAATTGCTTATTTTATCCAGTCCTTCCTGAACTTTGTCATACTCTCAAAGTTGAATGAGAATATTTGCAGAGGTTTGAAAATTGCTTCTGTTAACTTCTTGAATAGTATAGGAATCTATGCCTACATAATCTTCTTTGGCATTGGACTTATAACCTTAACTTATATGACCCTTAGAATTAAGAGCGCTAAGATTTATTCTTTGTTGTTAATAATAATTCTCTTATCCTTCTTATCCAGCTCAAATACTCTTTACTTATTTTATCTCTTATCTTCGGTTTTATTAATATACATTTTCATCCATTATCTTATGAATTATTTAAAGAACAAACAAGCTAAGACCCTACTTGTATTAGTTGCTTTTGCTTTCTTGTTATTTGGCAGCATTCATTTTATCTTCTCTGTTAATCATGGATTATATTATGTAATTGGTCATTTCCTTGAATTAATAGCATACTTATTCATCTTAATAAATCTGATTTTGGTTGTTAAAAAATGAGCAGAAAGCGGGGGAGGCTTCAGGTCATACATGACATCCTGAAGGCCATCCAGGAAAGAGATGGGAAAATTAGACCCACTCATATCCTTTACAAGTCAAATTTGTCCCCTCAGATGATGAATGAATATCTCAAGGAACTGATTTCAAAGGAATTTATAAGTGAGAACAAGACAAAAAGAGGAAAAACTTATAGTCTTACTTACAAAGGATTTGAATATATTCATAAGTATAAGTTAATTGTTGATTTTGTTGATTCTTTTGGGTTAAGTTGATTATAGTAAATTTATAACAGAATATTGAACAAATACCCCAAAATCAAAATCTGAGGAACAGTTATTACTGGAAGCCATAAAGCAGTTTTTCTACCAATATTATGCCATATAAGGCCGATTTCTGTGTAATCAGTAGCTACTCCTGCCATTAAGAATGTAAAACTATTACCAAAAGCCTTGGTCTGGTTAAAGATTTCAAAAGCAAGAACAGAGCTTCCTTCTGAACATACCTCAATGATTGTTGCAAAAACCAGAGTAACAACTAACCCTAGTAAAGTTGGGCCCATGTATTTCATAAAGAATTCATGAGGAACAAATGCTCTTGCAAAAGCAGCCAGAATCATACCAATTAATATCCACCACACAACCATTTTTGCCAATGCCCAAGTCCCTCTTAAAACCCCTGTCATGTCCTTAGCTGATAACTTGTACTTCTTGAATCTCTTCTTAAAATCTTTTCTTATAGAGAATGTCTTTGCAATCTTAACTGTGTGAGGATTCTTCTCAATCTTACCTTTCTTATTCAGTAATTGATAAATAAAACCTGTTATTATGGCAATGATTATTGCTGATACAACTAGGTACAAAGCTTTTACACCAAAAAAGCCAAATAATAAAATGGTAATTGGAAGATTAGCCCAAGGGGATGCTAGTAAAAAAGCAATTACAGATGGTATTGATGCTCCTTTCTTATAAAGCTGGATTGCAATTGCTAGTATGCCATGACTGCAGGCACTCATTAAAAAACCAAAAATAACAGCATAAAAAATACTCCTTTTTTTATGAGTTGATAAGAATTTTGAAACATATTCTCTTGGAACAAAATAGTCAATAATACCACCAATGAATAAGCCAAGAAGAATTGCCCACCAGATTAATCTTAGGTAATCAGTAAAAGCATCAAATAATTTGTTTAATTGTGGGATTAGATAGCTAATTATCAGTAATACTATTGTTATCAATCCAACAATATAAAGTCTTTCCTTGTACCAAGGTCTGTGTCCGCCTTTAATATCACAACCAGGACAAGATTTTATTTTATGCTCTTTCTCATACTTCTTAACACAGTGCTGACTACAAAAATAATGGCCATGCGCCTTAATATGGCCTTTCATACCACATACCGGATCAATTCTATTTTCTTTTTTCATATTCCTTTAGTTTTATTTCTTGCTAATCTGCTTAATCAGCCAGACTACGAGTAAAATCAAAGCAACTATAACCAGCACCCAGATAATTACTATAAAGAAGCTTATACCATAACCACCATACATCCAGCCCATCATTCCAGGTCCATGGTAGATTTCTCCATTTGCTGCTACAAATCCTATTGTGCTGAGTAAACCTAAAATAATACTACTTACCCATTTCAAATTTTTTCCTTTCATTCTTTATTACCTCTTTAATCAAAACTAATCTCGCAAAAACTTTCATTTGCTGATTTACACTCTCCTTCTTCTATTCCTCTCTTACACTGAGGACAAACCTTGTCAAGTTCTCCTTTTGCAATCATCTCATCACAAGCACAAGTCCCATCTTCCCATATCCAATGACCTAAATA
Organism: Methanobacteriota archaeon; assembly: GCA_030637925.1. GTDB lineage: Archaea > Nanobdellota > Nanobdellia > Woesearchaeales > SM23-78 > SM23-78. The sequence continues at coordinate 5,063 of DAOWFR010000041.1, read as the reverse complement.
ACACATTGTGCAGGGAGGTTCAATGCAGCACTCATATTTTCCTTCTAAGATCGATTCATCAATGTTTGAGTAGAGTTGTTCTAATAGTTTTTCTCTTTTTTCCTCAAACCCTTGTTTTTGGAAAGTTGCTGAGCTATAAAAAATTAATGAAACTAAAATAACTATTACTAATAAGCTTGCTAGGATTAAGCTTTTTATCTTTTTCATGTAAACCTCTCTATCCTCCACAACAACTTGCTCCTCCAGGGGTTCCGCAAGTACTACCACCACAGCCGCAACCGCTTTGGGGAGGGGGTTGATTATTAACCTGTTCAATCTCTGACTGTGTGGCAGTAGCGGATTCTTCAAGAACAGTAGCTGGATATGACTTGAAAACTTCTAATGAGAGCATTTCCTGCTTTGATGTTTTTGTGGAATCATAAAAAACATTGAAGTTGTTAGGAAAACTAAATCTTATACCTGCTACTCCATCTATTGTTTTAAGCTCTTGTGATATAAGAGGCGCGTGTCCTGGACAGGGTATTTTAACTTTTAGTTTTATTGATGACAAGGAATCACTATCTATATCAGAGGCAGTAACACCTCCTGTTGGTGAAGCCACACTTACATTTGCTAATAAAGGAAATATTATCATGAATAATAAGAGATTAATGCCTATTGTAGAGCCATACATGGTTGCAAGATACTTCCATTTCCTTCTCATACCATCCCATGAAAGAAAACCATTCTTGTAAAGATATATCATTGAAGAAATAGTTGCAAAAATCAAGGATATCAGAATAAGGATATAAAAGAAATTCCTATGCATTAACAATGGTCTAAAGAACTTCATAAGCACAGTAACTCCTAATATAGAGCCTATGATAAAAGCTATGCATCCTATATGAGGGATTAAGCCATAAGCTATTCCCTGCCATATATTCTTATGTTTTCCTTTTGCTCTTTTATTTTTTTTGTCACCAGTAGAATAACCCAATTCCTCTATCTCTGACTTGATATTATCAAAACTAACAATGTTTGGGTAAAACCTGACAAAGGCTTTGTTCTCAACCAGGCTTACTCTTATGTTATCCACGCCTTTGAATGAGCTTACTCTGGACTCAATCTTGTTAACACAGCTCTTGCAGCTCATCCCTTTAATGGATATAATCTCTTCCTGCAAATTTGTTCCACTTTTTTCTGAATTATCCATTTTCCTCCTCCCAATATTGTTATTAATAATTTTGTCAATAACATGATAACACTTACTGAGAAATGAAACACCTTATTAAGCCTTGTATGAAACTAGTTTCATACTCTGAATTTATTAGCTTCTTGTTTGCTTGTTTGTTTTATAGAAATCTCCTTTAAAGGTTTTGTTCTTCCATATCCTACAAGAACTTTATCTTCTTTTGCATCAGAGTAAGTTGCTGTTAATTTAGCAGCAAGCCTTAATGCTTTTCTTGTTTTCTTACCTTGAAGAACTGTTATAGGACTTCCAACATCAGGAACTTCAAATACATAATCTGTTTTATTCTTTAATCTAATTAATTTTTCATTTTCTTCTTTATTTCTACCAACAATTATCTTATTCTTTTCAAGTCTAAAGTGTCTGCCAACTTTAAGTAATTCTATATCTTTTAAACTCACTCTTTTCTTATGACTGAACAAATCTCTAACTTTATTAGCAAATTCCTTAGAAGTTAATAAACAGCCTCCTGCAGGCCAAGGATAATCCTTTATTCCATATTTTTTAGCTAAAGCTATTTGTGGTTTTCTACTTCTTCCTTGAATAGCTAAAAGCTTATTTCTATCTATCCATCCCTTTTTCTCTGCTTCTGTTTTTGGTAATAGTTTTGCAGATAATGGCCTGAGTAATTTACCTTTGAGACCTGCTTCTTTCTCTATAATTTCTAAGGCTCTTCTATGTTGTGACATAGGTCTTTCTCCAAGAACCTCTCCTGTAAAAATAAACTTAGCACCAATCCTCTTAGCATACTGTTTTGCTTTTTTTAACATAAAAATCTTGCAATCAATACAAGGATTAATGCCTGCTCCATAACCATGCTTAGGTTTTTTTAATACTATTAGATATTCTTTGCCTACATCAATTACTTTTAAAGGGATTTTAAATTTTTTAGCAAATCTATAAGCATGAGTTTTACTTTTTTGTTCACGAGAATAAAAGGTTGAAACAAAATTTAATCCAACAACATTTATTCCTTGTTCTGAAATCAGTTTTACTGCTAGTATTGAATCCAAACCACCGGATAATAATGCTATGGCTTTCATTTTTAATGCTTTAGAATAACCACATTGGTCATGCCACGCCTTTTTCTTTCAATAATATTTTTTCCTTCTAGTTTATCAAGAATTCTTGTAACCTTGACTTTTGTAAAGTCTGTTTTATCCACTAAATCTGACTGGAATATTGTTCCTTGTGCTTCAATAATCTTTTCAAGAACCAGTTTTTCATCATTATTCAAATCTTTCATAACTTTCTGATAATTCTCTTTTGTAATCTTCTTTGGCTTAATCTGCTCTTTAACTGTTTTAGTAACTATTTTTTCTTCTTTTCCAAAAAAGATTAAGTAAAGTCCTACTAGAATAACAAAAACCATTATTCCTAAGCCAACATTGGTCTGGAAATTAATTGTCCCCCACATAGGGCAGCTAGCACCGTGCGCACATGAAGCATTTACAATACTAGTCATTGCCCTGTTAAAAGAGAATATTATGAATCCTATTAGAACAGCGATTCCAATAATTATTATTCCAACACTCCTGTTCTTCATTTTCTAGCAAAGAGTTAAATCTCTTTTTTAAAAGCTTTCTATTTCCTTAATAATAGCATCAGCATCAATACCATACTTTGCTCTTAGCTCTTCTGGTGTGCCAGACCTTGGAGTCTCTTTTACATAGAGATGCTTAATCTTTCCTATAACTTCTGAAACAACAGAACCAATGCCATTAGCATAATGGTCTTCAACAACCACAACATTATTATTGCATTCCTCAGCATTCTTGATTAGTGCTTCCTTATCAACAGGCTGAACAGAGTAAAGGTCAATAACCCTTATATCAACTCCTTTTTCCTTTAAAGTATTATATGCTTTAATTGCTTCATGCACAGTAGTACCTGCTCCAATCACCAAGACTTTATCATTTTTGCTCTTATGCAATACTTTTAATCCACCAACAGGGAACTCTTCATTATTATCATAAATCACAGGTGTTTTTCCTCTGGTTGTTCTAAGATAAGAAATACCTTTATGCTTTGCCATCTCTTTTACTAGTTTTTCTGAAGAAACAGCATCACAAGGATAAAGAACAACAGAATGAGGCATGCTTAAAAACATAGAAAGGTCTTCTAAGCCCATTTGTGAAGGACCATCTTGTCCAATGCTTACTCCTGCGTGTGAGCCAACAAACTTGATATTAGCATCAGAGTATTGTGCCATTCTGATAAAATCATAAGCCCTTGTAAGAAAGGCTCCGAATGTAGCTACAAAAGGTATAAAGCCCATAGCTGAGAATCCTGCTGCTGCACCAACCATGTTCTGCTCTGCAATAAAGCATTCAAAGCTTCTATCAGGGAATTCATTGAAAAAGTATTCTGTCATTGTAGAATTCTTAACATCACCATCAAGCACAACAACTTTGTTATTATTTTTTCCAAGATTAACAAGGGCTTTTCCAAAGGCTTCTCTTGTAGCAATCATTTCTCCAGGATTATAATTATTTGTTTCAAAATCATTAAACACATACTCAACTTTTTTCTCTTTAATGTTTGAACTTAACTTAACATCCTCTATTTTTCCAATCTCTTGCAAAGCCTTTTCTAACTCTTCCTGATTTAAAGCTTTACCATGCCAACCATTCTTATCTTCTGAGAATGAGACTCCTTTTCCCTTGATAGTTTTGGCAAGGATTACAAAAGGCTTTTTGCTATTCCTGGCTTTTTTTAGTGCACCTAATATATTCCTGACTTTATGACCATTAATAATATCTGTATTCCAACCAAAAGCCTCAAACTTTTTCTTATATTTCTTAAGCTCATGTCCATGCATTGTTTGTTGTGACTGGCCAAGCCTGTTAACATCAACAATAGCACATAAGTTATTAAGATTATAATGAACAGCAAGATTAGCAGCCTCCCACACAGCGCCCTCTGCTATTTCTCCATCACCAAGAAGAACATAAACCCTTCCATTGTTGTTATCAAGCTTTTTTGCAAGTGCCATTCCAACACCAGCACTTAGGCCTTGACCAAGACTACCACTAGCTATCTTTACTAAAGGCATTCTAGTAGTAGGGTGTCCTTCAAGAACACTATCAATTTTTCTAAGATTCATTAACTCTTCTCTAGGAATAAGTCCTGCTTCTGCATACGCAGCATATAATATAGGAGCAGCATGACCTTTTGATAGAATAAACTCATCCTCTTCCTTTAGCTCAGAAAAGAACAATGTGCTCATAATCTCTGCACAGGACAAACAAGTAGTAGGATGACCAGAACCAGCAGCTGTTGTTGACTTTAAAGAATGGATTCTTAGCTTGTTAGCCATTGCTTCTAATTCTTTAATATTCATCACCCACCCCTCTCTATTTTTTAGATGTTCTACTCCTTTATTTAAATATTTCGAGTAACATCTTTAAAATATAATAAACTTTAAAAACAAATACATCTTAACTGTATCCGGAGGGTGGGAGAGCAGAGTTGTTTTTTCAGTGTTCTAATACCAGTCTGTAATCACCGTTGCAAGCTTGGTTTGGTGCAAGAAAAGACATGGGCTCTCCTAACTTCCATTTAAAATCATAAAGGCGAATGCCTAATGACCAAATGCAAAATCTGTGGTGTTGATTTCACACAAGGAACTGATTCTATAGTTATGTGCAGGCATCATAGTGGCAATGTTCACCTAGGTTGTTGCATGGATATCTGTAGCTGGGAGAAAACACCATGTCATCACGCAGTTGGAGTTTTTCAGAAGATATAGAATATTATCAAAAAGATTTATTAAACCCTTAATCTATTTTTAAGTTATGTATGATGTAATCATTGTTGGTGCAGGGCCGGCTGG
>DAOWFR010000055.1 GCA_030637925.1 Methanobacteriota archaeon | reverse complement strand
TTAATGGCTAAGCCTTTGACTATGGTGTCCATAATCTCGCTATTGTAAAGGGCAGATCTTCCTGTTGAATCTTTAACGCTTCCTGCAAAAGTGATGGGGCCTACTATCTGGCCCTTGATGAAAGGCCCATAACTTTGAGGGCTCTTATCAATCAGTTCTGAAATCCTATAGAGACCAGCTGCATATTCATGACTGATAGCGAAATAATCGGTATCTTCGTCCATAAAGTGCTCATAAAAAGAGGTGAGCTCACTATCCTTGTCATTGGCAGAAGAGAGATAGATAGAGTTTTTCTCATGATTCATCCCAAGAAGTGGAAGCCCTTGGCTTGCCTGGATAGTCATATTTTCAAGAAAGTTTCGTTTAACAAACTGAGGCCAGAAAGGGATATCTGTGAAGGTCTCAAGGATGCGCTGGCAGGTATCATCTACATCTAAGAAAGGTACGCTACCTACACCGGTAGCCATAAAATTGAAGGCAAAGCTCTTTTTCAAGTGATTCCCTGTTATACCCTCTCAATGTATTCTCTTGAGCGTGTGTCTATCCTAACTATGTCCCCAATATTCACAAAAAGTGGAACCTGAATAACTACTCCTGACTCAAGGGTAGCTGGCTTGCTACCTCCAGTTACTGTATCTCCTTTAATCCCTGGCTCGGTTTGGTCAATCCTTAGATTAACGAAATTGGGGAGTTCAATATCCATTATCCTGTCATTGTATATCAGCATCTTGACATTTGTATTCTCTTTCAGAAATAGTCTATTCTCCTTTAACTGTTCAGCTCTTAGAAAAACCTGATCAAAGGTCTCGGTATCCATAAAACAGAACTCACCTTTAGCCTGGTAAAGATATTGCATTTCCTTTTCCTGTATGTTGGGTCGAGCAACCTTTTCTCCGGCCCTAAATGTCTTCTCTAATACCTGGCCGGTAATCATGTTCTTGAGTTTTGTTCTCACAAATGCCCCACCTTTGCCTGGCTTCACATGCAAGAATTCTATGATGGTAAATGGCTTTCCATCCAATTCTATCTTCAGTCCAGTCCTAAAATCTGCTGTCGAAAACATTAATGGCCTTTCTCCTTTTTCTTGGTTAAGTAGTTAAGTTGTCGAGTAGTTGAGTAGTAAAAACAAAACCACTCAACCATTTGACCACTCGACTACTCGACTATCTAACCAAAACTTTCGGTGCGTGACAGTAGGCTTAGGGTTGATACGAAAGGTATACTATTCTTCTTTGCTCTATATTAGCAAGCCATCTTTCCAAGATGCCTATCAGCTTCAATTTCTTTTCTTTTAGTATCTGTTCTTTGGCATTTCTATGCTCTTCAGCTTCCTTCATCCCCTTCAATTCATTGAGTCTGGTTTTAGATTTCTCATCATCTGGAGAGGCCTCAACTACCTGTTCATACATCTTTATGGCCTCTTCTAACTCTCCCTGTTTGTAATAGATTTCCGCCAAGGTAGAAGTTGGAAGAACTGATGGTTCTTCTTCACGAGGAGAGGTTAGTTCAGAGAGAAGCCTGGTTGCCTCCTGAGCACTCCTGTGATGTGCTAAATATATCTTCAGGGAATCTATTGCCTCTTCAATCCTGCCCTGTTTTCTAAAAAGCTCAGCTTGAAGTTTAAAAACAGAAGATAAGTCGCTAATTTTCTTGCATAATTTTTCCAATTCTGTTTCTGTAAGTCTAATAGATCCCTGTTCAAAATATGTTTCCGCCAAAAGTTTTCTAATGTCAATATCATCCGGGAAACATTCCAATAGCTTCATACAAGCCTTTATCACTCTCTCCGGCTTTTCTTCCTTTTTTAAAATCTCAAGAAGAACAAGTCTTAACTTAGGGGCTGCTATTTTATCCACAATTTCATCATAGATTCCATCTAACGTGGTCACTTTTAACTCCTCTTTAAGGTTTACTCATAGCTTTTGTTATCATTTCCTTTTCTCATTACCCTTCCAGTCCTTTTTAAAACGGTAGATAATTTCATTCTCTTTTATCAGACCTAATTCCTTGCGAGCCACTGACTCGAAGTATTCTTTGTCCTCCTTAAGTCGTCTGATCTCAGCAGCCAGCAGCCTGTTCTTTTCTTTAAGATCCCTTATAATAGCTAAGTATTCCTCTTTTTCTTTTTGCATTTTATAGAGGTCTATTGATCCATGCCGTCCAAAGCTTATCCAGGCCAACAAAAGGGCAGCAACAAAAGAAAGAATCAAAATATAAGCAAAATAGCTTTTCTTGAAAAACGCCAAATCTAAAAAACCTTTTCAGGCTCCCACTGGGCAGCTATTATAATAGAGGCAATACCTGCTTTCTTGGCTAAATCCATTATCCTGACAACATGGCCATGTTTAGCATCTCGATCGGCCTGCAAAATAAGGTTGATCTTTTTTTGTTCAGTACTCCCTTTGAGCCTAAGATAGAGGTCCTTTAAAGTCACTTTTTCCTTTCTTAGATAACAATCTCCTCTCTCATCTATAGCCACAATCACAGTATCCACCAATTGATCTAATCCTCTTTCAGTAATGTCAGGCAATTTAATATCAATACCAGTTATGATCTCAAAATGAGAGGTTACCATAAAGAATATAAGGAGCAAGAATACAATATCTATTAGAGGGGCAATGCTTATACCAAGACTGATTTCTTCTCTCTTTGACTGACTAAAGCGCACTATTCTTGCTACCCTCCATGGTTTCCACTAGCTTAATAGAGCTTTCCTCCATTTGAAAAATGAGGATCTGGGCCTTGTCTACAAGAAAACGATAGGCGACCAATGTCGGTATAGCTACCAGAAGGCCAGTAGCAGTTGTGATTAGGGCCTCAGCGATACCTCCTGCAAGATGTGCAGGGGCGCCAACACCATGAACAGAGATCGCCTCAAAGGTTTTTATCATGCCTGAAACTGTACCAAGCAAACCAAGCAATGGAGAGAGGTTAGCAATAGTCAATAAAACGCCTATATTTCTCTCCAATATGACACCCTCTCTCCTTCCCTTCT
>DAOWFR010000067.1 GCA_030637925.1 Methanobacteriota archaeon | reverse complement strand
GGGGTGAGGTCTGGCTTTAGAATTGAAATTGGTTCAAATAGATACTTTATTGATTCACCAAGCGCATCTGACTCCTCTACTGCAATCCTTAGCAGTCGTGCAACAGCATCTACTCGTTTATCAAGAGACTCTAATTTTTCGTTTATTTCACTTCTCATCTATGCCTAGGTATTCCTCTCCTTTTTTTACAATTGCATGAACTATTTTTTCCAAGACTTTCATTTTATTAACTGAATAATGCTCTAATTTATATATTTTTAGTATTTTCTAGTAACAACAAGGTTTGGTTTGGTTAATAATAAATTATTAAAACCCTTTATTATTCCTTTCTCCTCATGAACACTACTGATAAAAAACTTCTCTTAAAACTGGCAAGAGAATCTATTAAAACTTATTTTAAGGGGACTAAGCCTAGTCTAGAAAAGGTTAAGCATCTGTCAGAGAAAAGAGGAGTGTTTGTAACCCTGCACGATAAAGATGAAGACCTAAGAGGATGCATAGGCTTTCCAATGCCAGTCTACTCTTTAAACACAGCAATTGTTGAAGCTGCGCGTAGTGCTGCTTTTCATGACCCAAGGTTCCCACCGCTAGAAGAGAATGAGCTAGAAAAGATTGATATTGAAATCTCAGTACTAACAGTTCCTCAAGAGATCAAAGTAAGCCATCCTAACGAGTACCTTGACAAGATAAAGATAGGAGAGGATGGATTAATAATACAAGGACCTCTTGGTTCTGGATTACTATTACCACAAGTAGCCACTGAGAATAACTTTAATGCTGAAACCTTTCTTAACTGTTTGTGCCAGAAAGCAGGTATGGGATTCAACTGCTGGAAAGAGTTGGATAATAAGATTTCTAAGTTCCAAGCAATAGTTTTTAATGAGAAAGAAATAGATTAATACCCAAACCTTCTATTGCGTTTAGCATACTCTTCAAGGCATTTCTTAAAATCTTCTTTTGTGAACTCAGGCCAGTGCTTATCTTTTAAGAAAATGATTTCACTATATATACCCTGCCATGGTAGCAAGCCACTAAGCCTTTGCTCACTTGTTCTTATGATTAAATCAGGCTCACTTTCAAGATACAAGTATTTTTGAAATAGGTCTTGATTAATATCTTCTGGTTTTATTTTATCTTCCTTTACATCCTTTGCAATCTTTTTTGCTGCCTCTGTTATCTCCCATCTGCCTCCATAACCAATCAGCATGTTAAGTTTATAATCATCATAATCCTTGGTAAGCTCCATGATTTTGTTCAGTTTCTCCCTAAGACTTTCAGGCAGCCTATTAAGGTCTCCTATGAATCTAATCCTTACCTTGTCCTTAATTTTATCATTCTTTAGGTCTTTTAAGAATCTATTACACATATTCCCAAACAACTTTAATAGAAAATCAACTTCTTTTTTTTCTCTTTCAAGGTTCTCAGTGCTAGCAGCCCAGAAAGAAATCTCCTTAACACCTGCTTCTTTACACCAATCAATAAATTTTTCAAAGACCCTTGCTCCTACTCTATGACCTTCCCAAGGAACCTTGTTCCTCTGCTTTGCGTATCTTCTGTTACCATCAGGAATAACAGCTATATGTCTAGGAATTTTAGGGTTATCACTCATTTTTTTATTTGAGGCAGAACTTTATTTATAAATATTATGAATCAGAACGAATTTTTCATAAGGTATCCTTACACTGAGGACAAACCTTTGAGTCATCAACATCTTCTAAGCGCGCTGAGTAATTACCACACACCTCGCATATGCCTTCCTCTTCAGTTCCGCCAAACACAGGTTTTCTTGTCTCCTCTCTAAGCTCAAACTTTTCTACAATGAGTTCAAAGAGTTGAGGCTCAATCTTAAGAATATCTTTTATTGTCAGGAAACCAACAAATTTTCCTTTTTCAAGTACAGGCAGGTGTCTGACATTATGGTCTCTCATAAGCTTAAGAGCATCATAAATATCTTTTTTAGGATTTATGATTAAGAGTTCTTTTTCCATTATTTTCTTAACAGGAGTCTTGGCTGGGTCAAGCAGCTTAGCCATAGCCTTTCTCACCATGTCCTGCTCTGTGATAATACCAATGACCTTACCTTTCTCCTCAACAAGAAGGCTACCAACATGATTCTCCTTCATTATGTTAGCACATTTTTTTAGGGTTATCTCTTTACTAATAGTTACTGGGTGAATGGTCATAGCATCCCCAACTTTATAACCTGTTTTCATGTTAAATAATGGAAAGCTAACACTATTTAAAAAGTTAATCTAAAGATAAGAAAAAAATGTAAAACCAAAAATATTTAAAGTATACAAAGAACTTTTTTATATCATGGACCCTTGGATTATTGTTGCAACTTTTGCTGTTATATTTACTTCTCTTCAACTAATCCCTCAAGTTATTAAATCTTTAAGAACAAAAAAAGTTAGAGACCTCTCAATAGGGTTAAGTATAATTGTAGGATTAAGTGCTATAAGCTGGTTGGCGTATGGAATACATCTAAAAGATTTTCCTTTAGTAATTGCAAACATCATAAATTTAATAGGAGCTTCTATTTTATTTACATTAAAAATAAGAGAGAAAAAGTATCAATAATTAATCAGTATCTCAACGTCCCTGCCAAAGATGTTTTTTAAGTCCTCGAATATTGGTTCTTTGATAAAAACTCTTTCTGGCATCTCAACCCCTGTCAGGGATTTCTCATATTCTTCTAAAGAGCTGCCTTTGATATTCTTTAATGAGCCTTCTGGACTAATGTCTGCTTTGGAAATATCTTTTTCCTCATTATCAATGTCATGGATTATAAAGGCTTTCTTACCCAGCAATACTACTTCTCCAAACTTCTTGCCATGCTTAACCCTTATCCTGGTCTTCTCAAGCTCAACCCCTCTTTTTCTCTGGATATACTCTACCATGAATCTTAATAACTCTCTTGAATCCTTATGAACACTGTGCACCTCTGCCTTGGTGAGCTTCTTAGCATCATAATCCTTTTTTGCTTTTTCAATCTCCTTAAGCATCCTCAAGTACTTCTCAGGTATCAGGCCTTTATGCACGATTTCTTCTTCAAAAATCTTTATCATCTCAACATCCTTTACTCTCTCTATGCCTTCCATTCTAAGAATGTCTCTTACAACTGTGACTATGTTCTCATAGCTATGAAGCACACTCTCCTCTTCTTTTTTCTTTCCAATAGCCTTGAACAACTCATCCAAACGCTTAAGATACTTATCTGCATCTTTTACAAGCTTATCAACCTCTGCTCCTGTCAACTCCTTCTTAGTGCCATGCTCAAGTTCTTTCCTAATCTCAATATTCCTCTCTAATATGTCAATATACTCTTTTTCCAAGAGCTTCTCCTTCTTAACAAAAATATCAGTCATTACCTCAGGGGTTTCTTTTGGTGTTGGCGGAGGAATACCATACATCATCAGAGCTGCCTGGCTAGGAGTAAGGATTGCATAAAAGGTGTCCTCCATACCAATATCCTTTATCTTGAACCTAATCCTCTCAAGCATCTGCTCTCCTGTGCTCATGAACATATCAATAGCTTCTGGGCTTGGCTTAATACGCCCCATCTGCAACAACAGCTTCCAAGGCATAAAGATACCCCTATCATAAAAGGGTATGCCGTCTCTTAGGAAAGTAAAGAATATAGGATTAGCCTCTTTTATTCCCTCCCAGAAATCAGTAAGAATCCAAACCTGAATATTAATTTTATTCTCAATACCAGTCATCTTACCAGCATCAATACCCATTCCTATGATAATAGCTCTTAACTTGTCCTTTAACTCAGCTCTTGTCATCTTCTTAACATCTGTATCATCTATTATTATACACACATCAATATCACTTGTTCGTGTTGCTTTTCCCTGAACCAAGCTGCCAGCAAGAACATATGAAACAATATATTTTTCAAACTTCTTAAGCACCATGTTCTTATGAATCTCTGATATCTTGATAGCAGCAAGCATGCCAGTATCATGCACAGGAGCACTCAATGCAATCATCTGCAATATCTCATACTTACCATCATAACAAGCCTGCCACACCTCTGTAAGAATTACTGTCTGAGGAGCAAGATTCTTATCAACCTCTTCTCCCATCTTCTCAATAATAGCGCTGAGCCTGTCTCTAAGCTCTTCCTTGCTCATCTTTTGAGAATCACTATCATCAACCAGAACAAGCACATTAACCTTTTCTTTTTTCTCATCCTCTTTGTCAGGTGGGAGCAGAGCAACAGCCATGATATAGCCTTCAAATTTGGATATGAGCTTATCCTTAAAAACCTCTAGCTTGTCCTTGATTTGCTCTAGCCTCTTCTTAGCCTCGTCAGGAATCTGCTCAGCCACTTTCTCAAGCTCCTTGGTAAGAACAGTATCCTCTTTTTTAGGCTCTTCTTTAGCCTCTGCTTCTCCCTCTTTTTTCACAGCCTCTATTTTTTTAGCCTTTATCTTCTTTACCAAGAAAAACCACCCATTTAACCTCTAGTACAAAGTGATTATTACGAGGATAAGAGAGTAAAGAATTGTTTATAAAGGTTATGATTAAGAAGAAATAAACGAAAGATTTAAATTAAATTACTTATTTAATAGTAAAGATTCAATAAATTAAGTTGGAGGGTGATAATTATGTCAGATGGAAAAAAAAGCTTAGATGAAACAGTTCAGGAAGAAAAACCCAATCTTGAAGAGATAGCAACAAGGCTCGGTAATATGGAAGAGCGTCATAGGATGGATCAGCTTCTTCCAACAGTAATGGATGCCTTTGTGAATTATAAAGGGGTTAAATACAAGGATGATAAAGGAGTTAAGCATTACAAGACCAAGTTCACAGCAAAAGAAGCAAAAAATATGGCTGAGAGTATATTTGATAAATTAGCATATCATGCTCATTTCCGTAGATACGGAGAGATGACTCATGAGTTGTTCGAGCAATTAAAGAAGCAGAAGGACCCTGATGGTACTCCTTTAATGGAAGCAGAGGTTCAAAGAGCTTTTGGTATTACAAAAACAGAGTTAATAAATAGTCTTCTTGATAACAGGGATAATTTGACTACTGACCATTTTGCTGAGATAGTTAGGACCGCGCTAGCCCATCATAAGCGTTTTGTATTCAATAATGTTGTGGCTGATCTCAGAGAGGAGCATGCAGACTATATTGCTGATTTCATAAAGAAGAAAGTTAAAGATCACAAACTTCCAGCATCTGAGTATGAAATCAAGAAACCGTATACCTTAAAAGAAGTGCTGCCACACTATCAGAAGCTTGCTGCAGTAGCTTATAAGAAAGAAAAAAAAGATGCGCCAGCAGCAGAGGGATAACAGTAATAAATCAACATTAATTTTATTTTTTTTAATTTTAAACTAATTTTTTTATTTTTCATGATTTTTTTATGATTTTTTACCATAGAGGTGGGTATTTAGGTGGTTGATAAACTTCTAAGAGAAGTAGAGG
>DAOWFR010000034.1 GCA_030637925.1 Methanobacteriota archaeon | reverse complement strand
TGATGATGAGACCAAGGGCTTTTTAACAAGCTATCTCCTAACCAAGAGCCTAGGCCTGGGGATGATAGAGTTCTTAATGAATGACTACCAACTAGAAGAAGTTGTTGTTAATGAAGCCACTGAGCCAATCTGGGTTTATCATAGAAAACACGGCTGGTTAAAAACAAATGTCTTTATAAGGGATGAGGAGCAGACCAAGCATTATGCAAGTACTATTGGTAGAAAAGTAGGGCGACAAATCTCAGTCTTAGAGCCCTTGCTTGATGCTCATCTTGAGAAAGGGGACAGGGTTAATGCCACTCTTCTACCTATAAGCACTGCTGGCAACACTCTTACTTTTAGAAAATTTGCTCGTGACCCTTGGACTATTACCAAATTCATCCAGACAAAAACAATATCAGCACAAGCAGCAGCCATTATATGGATGGCTATCCAGTATGAGATGAGCGCAATAATAGCAGGAGGAACAGCCAGTGGTAAGACCTCTGCTCTTAACTGCTTTGCAGACTTCTTCCCTCCTAATCAGAGGATTATAAGCATAGAGGATACAAGAGAGATAAGGCTTCCAAAGTACTTGCACTGGGTACCTATGAATACCAGGCTTCCAAATGCTGAGGGAAAAGGAGAAATCACAATGGAAGACTTGCTTGTGAACAGCCTTAGGATGAGACCTGACAGAATCCTGGTGGGTGAGGTGAGGAGGAAAAGAGAATCAGAGACCTTGTTTGAAGCCATTCACACAGGCCATAGTGTTTATGCTACTTTTCATGCAAATAATGCTCAACAAACAGTTGAAAGACTTATTAATCCACCGATTGATGTGCCTAAGATTATGCTTCCAGCAATAAGCCTTATAATTGTTCAGTTCAGGAATAGGAGAACAGGTGTTAGAAGGACTTTTCAGATAGCTGAGATTCTTGATGACTGCAAGATTAATATCCTAATGCAGTATGAGCAGAGAAAAGACAAGTTGGTTAAGAAGAATCCTTCAAAATCCTTATTCAAAAACCTCAAGCTATACACTGGCATGAGTGATAGCCAGATAAAGCAAGACCTTAAGGAAAAAGAGAAAGTGATTAACTACATGGTAAAGCATAACATAGTAAGTGTTGATGATGTTGGGAGAATAGTAGCAGAGTACTACACCAACAAGAATAATCTTATGAGGTTTGTTAATGCTAATAAGAAATTCCAGGAATAAAAAAGAAAAAAGATTTGAATTTTAATAAAAAACTTTACAGAGGGTTTTATACAGAATGGGTTTCTTTAAAATACTTGCTAGGAAAATGCCTGGCCTAAAGCTAAAACTAGCTCAGGCAAGGCTTCACCAAGATACAGAGCATTATGTAAAAAAGACTTTTAATACAGCTCTCTTCCTTAGCTTTGCTTTACTAATAATAGCCTTTACATTCATAAAAAAACCAGGAATCTTATTATTCTTTCCAATAATCTTTGTGTTTGCCTTCTTCTACTTCTTGAAATACGTTGATGTGAAAATAGAGAAGATGAAAAGGAACATTAATCAGGAGGTAATATTTGCAGGCAGGTTCTTAATAATAGAACTAGAATCAGGAGTGCCTTTTTACAATGCCTTTATCAACCTAAGCAAGAACTATGAAGTGACAGGGCCTTTCTTTGATGAGATTGTTGAAAAAGTCAACCTAGGCACGACCATGGAAGAAGCTCTTAATGAAGCAATATCAACCACTCCCTCTCCAGAGCTAAGAAAGCTTATGTGGCAGGTTCTTAACTCAATGAAAACAGGAGCAGATGTGGCTAACTCTCTTAATGCAGCCATAGACCAGATTGTAAGACAGCAACAAATCGCAGTCAAGGAGTATGGAAGAAAACTCAATCCATTAGCAATGTTCTACATGATGATAGCAGTCATAGTACCAAGCCTAGGAACCACAGTCCTCATAGTACTAGCAACCTTTCTTGGACTTACAATACCCTTACCATACCTATTGATCATGGCAGGCATTGTAGGGTTTATCCAGTTCATGTTCTTTGCAATAATAAAATCAGCAAGACCACCAATGGAGATATAAGCAATATGAAACTTAATATTTTCAAGAAAAAGAAAGGAGAAGAACCTTTGAAAAAAGAGCAAGAGGAGATAAAAGGGGAAAAGAAAGCTCCTAAAGAACCAATAAAAGAAAAGAAAGAAAGAGTAAGCAAAAAAGAACCTGAATTAGCCACAGGCACAAAGGAAGAAAAGAAATTAAAGCTTGACAAACCCTTACCTAAAGAGTTTAAGAAACTCAAAGGTCTAAAAGACAAAAGACTGTTCTCAAAAAAAAAGAAAAAAAAGTTCAGCCTAAGACGCTTTGCAAAAACTATAAATCTCCAGGATTACCTTGAAAAAGCAGGCCTAGACACAAATACAAAGCACCTAACCAAGAGAATCTTCAGGATTAACACTTTTATTTGTTTAGCCATAACCTTTCTGATAATCATAGCAAACCTTGTTTTCAAAAAAGGAGTTGTTAATCTGGTAGTATTTCTTCTAGGCTTCTGGCTCACAGTTTTTCTCCTTTTACTTGGGCTTATCTGGCTAGCATATCTGTTTTATCTTGATATGAGGATATTTAAGAGAACAAGGGCAGTAGAAGCAGTCTTTCCAGACTTCCTCCAATTAACAAGTGCTAATATAAGTGCAGGCATGCCTGTTGACAAAGCCTTGTGGTATGCTGTGAGACCGAGCTTTGGTGTTTTGGCAAAGGAGATAGAAACAGTTGCTAAGGATACCATGGCAGGCGAAGACCTCTCAACAGCTTTAACCAATTTTGCTAGAAAATATAATTCCAAAGTAATTCAGAGGTCTATCAGCCTCTTACTCGAAGGCATGGCAGCAGGAGGAGAAATGGCTGACTTGCTTAACAAGATAGCTATGAACATAGAGGAGACTGAGATACTTAAAAAAGAGATGGCAGCCAGTGTTACCACCTATGTAATTTTCATAACCTTTGCTACTATTTTAGCTGCTCCTGTTCTCTTTGGCTTAGCAACCCAGCTCCTAGAAGTAATAAAAGCAATAACCACTAGCCTGGCCAGTAACCTTGAAACTTCAAGCAGCTTCTTTAGCTTCTCATTCTCCTCAGAATCAATAAAAGCAAATGATTTCAGACTCTTCTCTTATCTCATGCTCACAATATCATCATTCTCATCAGCATGTATTGTAAGTATTATAAGAAAAGGAAGATTAAAGGAAGGATTAACCAAAATACCGATTTTTATTATAATATCAATTCTTATCTACACTTTTGCCTCAGTAATAATAAAAGGGATGTTTGGTAGCATGCTATGATTAGATTCTTCCTAGGAGACACTTCCCCTGAAAAACTCTTTATTTACCAAAAACTTTATAAACCTAGAATCCAGATTATTAAAATAAACTATAGTTACAAATATAAAAAAGAATGAGGTGAAATTAGGATGAAGAAAGGACAAGCAGCAATGGAGTTCTTGATGACCTATGGCTGGGCAATACTTGTGGTGCTGGCAGCTATTGGAGCACTAGCATACTTTGGCGTGCTAAGCCCAGAGAGGTTCTTGCCAAGCAAGTGTATAATCTCAGGCGGATTCAGCTGTACAGAGTACAAGCTTGATGGCACTGCTGATGAAGTAAGACTGTACATACAGAACAATCTTGGAGCAGATGCAGATTCTGTAAATGTCACTCTTACAGATGCTGATGGTACTGATTGCACTTCAACCAATGGCAGCAACATATTAGGAATCATGACTAATGGTGAGAAGAGCAGTGCGATCACATTTGACGGAGGATGCACCACTTCTTTAGCAGGAACATCATTTAAAGGCGACATAAAGGTTGTGTATGTTAAAGGCGGAGAAACAGAGTCTCACATAGCAACAGGCTCAGTATCTGGTAAGTTTGAATAAATTTTTTAATATTTTTTTTCTCTTTTTATTTTAATTCTCCCTTATCCTTATCTATAAAAACAACAAAAATTTAAAACAAGCAAATCTCTGATTTGCTGTTCCAACCAAAAATAATTTTGGTTGAAAACAATTTTTGAGTTGCCTTATAAAACACATAAGGCAAAACCATAACATTAATAAAAACCACTTTACACTCTCTTATTTTAAGGGAAATATTGGTATTAAAGAGGTGGTTTATTTGGATAAAATAAAGGAGATAAAAGCTTTCCAGGTTCTTGATTCAAGAGGTAATCCTACTCTAAGGGTTGTTGTTAAGACCAAGAAGCATTTTGGCTTTGCAATTGTTCCCAGCGGAGCAAGCACAGGCCTTTATGAAGCTGTTGAGCTTAGAGACAGGAAAAAGGCTTATAATGGCAAAGGTGTTGAGAAACCTGTCAATGTTATCAATAAGAAAATTAGCAAAAAGCTAGCTGGCATGAAAGTAACTAATCAGGAAGAAATAGACTTGGAGTTGAAAAGGCTTGATGCTACTGAGAACAAATCAGTGCTAGGAGCAAACACTCTCCTAGGGGTGAGCCTGGCTGTGAGCAGAGCAGGAGCAGATGCAAAGAATAAAGAACTGTATGAATATCTTTCTGAATTATTTGAGCACAAGAAAAAACCATTAACAATGCCAGTTCCAATGGCTAATGTACTAAACGGAGGGGAGCATGCAGGCAATTATCTTAAAATCCAGGAGTTCTTGCTCATACCAACAGGTGCTAAGAGTTTTGCAGAGGCTACTAGGATGATAAGCGAGACTTATCACATGCTAAAAAAGATTATTGATGATAAATACGGGGTTAATGCTACTAATGTTGGTGATGAAGGAGGCTTTGCACCTCCTATAAGAACCCCAGAAGAAGCTCTTGAGCTTGTAAGCATGGCTATTGCCAAGGCAGGTTATAAAAGAAAGATACGCATAGGCATGGATATAGCAGCAAGCAGCCTTTATTATGAGAATGAGTATGATATTGGAGTTAATTTCACTGCAAAAGGCCTGATAAGCTATTATGACAGGTTATTCACAAAGCATGATATTAAGAGCATAGAAGACCCTTTTGAACAGGATGATACTGATGCATGGTCAGAGTTCATGAAGACAGTAGCTAAAAGAAAAAGAATCCAGGTAGTGGGTGATGACCTTACTGTGAGTAATCCTACACGCGTAAGAAAAGCTGTTACTAATAATCTTTGCAATGCAATCATTCTTAAGCCTAACCAGATAGGAACCCTTACAGAGACCTTGAAAGCTGCAAGAATGGCAATGGATGCTGGCTGGGAAGTAATAGTAAGCCATAGAAGCGGTGACACAGAGGATACTTACATAGCAGACCTTGCTCTTGGTATTGGTGCAAGCCAGATAAAATTAGGAGCTCCTTGCAGAGGCGAGAGAACAAGTAAATATAATAGGTTAATTGAGATTGAGGCTTCCCTAAGAAAACCTGTTTATGCTGGCAAGAAGTTGAGGTTTTAATTATTCTTTTTCATACTTCTTTATCTTCTCAACCCTTCTTGTATGTCTACCTTCTAAGAACCTTGTTGTGAGCCATGCTTTAAGAATGTTCTTTGCTGTTGTTTCATCTGTTGTTCTTGCTCCTAAGCATAATACATTAGCATCATTGTACTGCCTACTAAACCTTGCTGTTTTCTCGTCATAGGCAAAAACTGCTATTACACCTTTTACCTTGTTTGCAGCTATGCACATGCCAATACCTGTGCCGCAGAGAAGGATTCCTCTTGTTTTTTCCCTTACAACCTTGTGTGCTGCTCTAAAAGCATGGTTAGGGTAATCGTCATCCTTATCAAACTCTGGTGAGAGGTCTTCAAAAGGTATCTCATGCTCTTTAAGCACATCCTTTAATTTTTCCTTTAACTCATAGCCAGCATGGTCAGATGCAAGGATTATTGGTTTCTTTTTTTCTTCCATGTTGAAAAAACTATTGTGAATGAATTATATAAAATTTTCGTCTAAATAACAAAATTCTTTTAGAATTTTGAATTTAAAAATAAAAACAATTTTTAAATAACAAATTTTATAAATAATCCTTATCTATTTTTATCCTTATTCGGGGTGGTATGACTGATTATCCAGGTTGGTGTAAGTATTTTGAGTTTGGACTATGAAGATATTCCTGTAATTGACCAGGCTCTTATGAGGGCAAGCAATGCTAATTCTGTTCATTTTGATGTAATTGATGGTAAGTTTGTTCCTAGAAAGAGCTTTGACCATGAGCTTGTTAAGAAAATTAAGACTAACCTGAAAAAAACAGTTCATTTAATGGTTAAACAGCCAGAAAAAGTTGTTGATAAATACATAAAAGCAGGTGCTGATGAAATAATATTTCATATTGAAGCAACGCGTTCTTCAAAGAAACTAGTAGAGCACTTGAAAAAGAAAGAAGTGGGAGTTGGATTAGCCTTGAACCCTGAAACTCCTTTGAAAAAGATAGAGCCTTATCTTAAGAATGTTGACTTGGTGCTTGTGATGACTGTTCATCCTGGCAAAGGAGGGCAGAAGATGCTTAAGGCTCCTTTAAAGAAAGTAAAGAGTATAAGGAAGAAGTTTCCTATGCTTGATATTGCTGTTGATGGTGGAGTTAATGCTGATAATGCTCATGAGGTAATAGAAGCAGGAGCAAATATATTAATAGCAGGAAGCTATGTTTTTGATAGTGATGATCCAAAATTAGCAATAGATTTATTAAGGAATGCTTAATCTTTTGTTCTATGCAAATCTTTAAAATACCTTTAAATGCAGGTGCATTAAGTAAGAAGAAGGGATTAGAAAAAGCCCCTGATAAGATAGTTGGTTTCTTAAAAGACTTTTATTTAACAGAGAAGGGAATGCTTCCTTTGTTTGATGTAAAAGAAATAAAAGTTGACAATAATAATTTAGAGCAATCTCACGCAATAATCCAGAAGGAGATTGAGAAAATAAATAATTACTCTATCTTAATTGGTGGAGACCATTCTCTTACTTATCCTGCTTTTAAGGCTTTTGCAAAGAATAATCCTGGCTCTGGAATGATTATATTTGATGCTCACCCTGATTTACAGGAGAAGTATGAGCCACCAACACATGAGGATTATTTAAGGGTTCTAATAGAGGAAGGAGTGCTTGATAAAGACAAGGTTATTCTTGTAGGAATAAGGAATATGAGCAAAGAAGAAAAAAAATTCATTGACGATAATAAGATAAAGAATTATTCTATGAGAGAGATAAGTTTTGAAAGCCTTAGAGAGGTTGCTGATAGTATTATGAGTGTTGCAAGGCACTGGGAAAAAATATATATAAGCATTGATATTGATGTTCTAGACTCTGCTATTGCTCAGGGAACAGGCCATCAAGAGCCAGGAGGGATGAGCACCAGAGAATTATTATATTTTATTCAGAGATTAAAGATGCTTAGAAACCTGGGCCTGGCTGATATTGTAGAAGTCAACCCTGACAAGGATGTTAATGATATTACTTCTAAGACAGGTGCAAAGATTGTTGTTGAGTTAGGTTAAAACCCTCCAAAACAAGAAAATCTCTGATTTTCTGTTCCTACAAACAATTTGTTTGTAGAAACCTTTATAAATTCTCTCTCGTTCTCACACTCCTATAATGGGCAGAATCAAGACAAGGCTAGTAAAGGCAATAACACACCAGTTATTAGAAGAATACAGAGATAGTTTTAACACTGACTATGAGGATAACAAGGTAAAAGTGGCAGAACTAACAGATACTAAGTCAAAGAAGCTCAGAAACATTATAGCAGGCTATGTAACCAGGATAATAAAAGCAGAAGCAAAATAAAAAAACACAAAACAACAACAATAACAAGGAGGGGATAAAGAATGGCAGATGACAACTCAGTCTTCATTGGTAACAAGCCATTCATGAACTATGTTACCAGTGTTGTAATGCAGTTTACAACCAAAGGAGAAAGTGAAATAGTGATTAAGGCAAGAGGAAAATTCATTAGCAGAGCAGTTGACGTGGCAGAAGTGGCTACAAAGAGATTTCTCAAAGACCAGCTAGAGCTCAAAGAGATAAGGATTGACTCAGAGGAGTTCAAGAACAAGGAAGGCAGAGATGTTCGAGTATCCACTATTGAGATTGTACTTGCAAAGAAATGAGTATTTTTTATTTTTTTCTTATTACCTTTTATCATAAAAATAAAAGTATTTAAAAATAGTATTAGTTAAACCAATATTATTGGGTCCGTAGTATAGCCTGGACATCGGCAATCCAAAGGATTGACTAGATTTGCCGGTGAGGTAAATAGTACGCTTGGCTTCGGACCAGGAGACGCCGGTTCGAATAACTTAATAGGTGCAAAGAGCAAGAACACTTATTTCGCAAAAAATAATAATCTCGCTTAGCACTGGATAAGTTACGAAAGTCCGGCCGGGCCCATACATAAGAAATTTACTTAAACTCTACTTCTCCACCTAGATAAACCCCTTTATCAAGCCTTACAGGCCTCCAGTCATCAAGAACAAGCTTTGCATCAAGCCATTCTGCAAGTTCTTCTGGGTTGCCAATGGTAGCGCTAAGAGCTATTAGTTGTAAGTTCTTAAGAATTGAACGCAGAATTGTGATTAACACTTCAAGGGTTGGTCCTCTTCCAGGGTCATTAAGCAAATGGATTTCATCAATAATAACAGTTTTTACCATTCTTAGCCAGGGAGCTTTATGCCTTATAAGGCTGTCAAACTTCTCACTCGTTGTAATGATTAAGTCATATCTTTCAAGATAAGAGTCTGCACTGTCAATATCACCTGAGCTAATAGCAATCTTTATGCTTGGATAATCTTTCTTAAAAGTCTTGTACTTCTCACTTGCTAATGCTCTTAATGGCACAACATAGACTGCTTTCCCTTTGTCATGAAGAATAGCATTAAGAAAAGCTAACTCAGCCACTAATGTTTTACCACTAGCAGTAGGAGTGCATACCAACAAGTTCTTATCTTCAAAAACACCTGCTTTTATGCTTTTAGTCTGGCAAGGTCTTAACTCTGAGAAACCTCTCTTTTCTATCTCTTTGTAAATATTTTTAGGAATCTTAGACTTGTAGTTGGAGAGTTTCATCTACATCTCCTCAGGTGCAGAAATACCTAGCAGGTCAAGTGCATTTCTCAGTACTGTCTTAACACAGAATATTAGAGCTAATCTTGAATCCCTTGTCTTACTATCTGCTTTTAGTACTGGGCATTCATGGTAGAACTCATTAAAAGCCTGGGCTAGTTCAAGAGCATACCTTGCAACAGAACTAGGTTTATAATTCTCAGCAGCATCACTAATAACATTTGAAAAATCAGATAATAGTTTTATTAATCTGAACTCTGTCTCATGCTTAAAGCCAAACTTATTTATCTTATCTGGCTTAAACTTCTTAACCTTTCTTAGGATAGAGCAAATCCTTGCATGAGCATATTGCACATAAGGACCTGTTTCTCCTTCAAAACTAATACTTTCCTCAGGATTATAAGTAAAGTCTTTCATAGGGTCGTATTTAAGGATAAAGAACTTAAGTGCTCCCATGCCAATGATATCTTTTCTTTTATTAAGCTCTTTTTTGCCAAGCTTATGCCTCTTTTTTATTTCTTTCTCAGCAACAATTTTCATCTCTTCTACAATATCATCAGCATCAACAACTGTTCCTTCTCTACTCTTCATTCTTCCTTCAGGAAGATTAATCATACCATAGGCTAAGTGATAGCAGTTCTTTGCAAAAGGAAAACCAAGTATATCAAGAACTTCGAATAAAACCTTGAAATGATAAATTTGTTCATTACCAACAACATAAACAGATTTATGCATTTTAAAATCATCAAACTTAACTTTTGCAAGGTATAAATCCTGGGTTATGTATAAACCAGTGCCATCCTTTCTTATCAATACCTTTTTCCCAAGCCCATCTTTTTCCAAATCAACAACTATTGCCCCTTCTTCATTCTTATAGAACAAGCCTTTTTTTAATCCATTCATAACAATATCTTTACCTTGCTGGTAAATCTCTGATTCATAATCCTTATAGAACAAGCCTTTTTTTAATCCATTCATAACAATATCTTTGCCTTGCTGGTAAATCTCTGATTCATAATCCTTATAGAACAAGCCTTTTTTTAATCCATTCATAACAATATCTTTGCCTTGCTGATAAATCTCTGATTCATAATAAGTC
>DAOWFR010000032.1 GCA_030637925.1 Methanobacteriota archaeon | reverse complement strand
TATTGTTGCGTTTAGTTTTGTTTCGTTGAATCTTAGGTATACGTCATCTGCGTTACTTCCATTATAGATGTATATTCCTGGTGTTTGTACGCTTGTTATGTCTCCTGTTCCTCCGCTGTCTTCATCTGTTTCGCATTTAAAGTCTGTTCCATTATAGGTTAGTTTGTCTGTTCCGCCACAAGTAGGTATTGTTATGTTTATTATCACGTCTCCTGTGGTCGGGCTTGCTGTTAGGGGTGTTCCACTTGCTGCTGTTACACTTGTAACATTACCTGTGTTATTTCCTCCTGGACAGTTGGTTCCATTTTGTAGGCATATTGCTGTTCCACCTACTGTTGCTGTACCACTCTGCACATAGAGTGCTCCTGATACATTTAGGTCTGTTGCTGCTCCTGTTATTCCCACAAATACTGCTTGTGAACCTTGAGGTCTTAGGTAGATGTTTCCTCCTGGTCCTCCTAGGTAGAGATGATTGGTTGAGAATTCTCCGCTTATGTATGCTCCTGAAGAAGTTGTGCTGCCATCTCCGTATAGGGTTAGTCCTGCTCCTTGGTACGTTTTTCCTTCTATGCTCATGTTATGGGTTATGTTCAGGCTTCCGTTTACCTCTGAGTCTCCTTCTTCTTCTATGTATAATGTGTCGTGGCCTGGGTCATTAGCTGCTAGCCCTGTTGCTGCTAAGAGTATTAAAACTATTAGGAATGTGCTTATTCTATTCTTGAGTTTGTTTATTCTCATTTTCACACTTTACCTAGCTGTACTATGTTCCCTCTTAGGTAGAGGTCTCCTCTTAGTTTGTCAAAGTATCCTAGAATTAGTCCAAACCCATTTTTTATTATGAAGGTGTTGAACTGTGTTGGCTCTAGGATTTCCTGATTCTCATATACTCTTCCTTTCAGATACAGGTTTCCTGTCTCTGTATCAATCCATGCTGTGCTTGTTATTGTCTCTGCAAACTCTTCTTTTTCTGTGAAGCCTATTTGGAAGTCATCTTTATTTGGGGTTCCTGTAGAGTTTTGTATTAGAAGTCCTCTTATTATCAGGTTTCCAAACCTGGTGAATAATCCTACTCTTCCTCTTTTCTTGTTTTGTACTTGTACTGTTAGTTCTTCAAATGCTTTGTCTTCTATTCCTACAAAGCAGTATGATGGTCTTTGATTTATATCTGGGTGTTTGCATGGGTCAGTTAGATTGATTGTTTCTATTGGTGTTATGTTCAGTTCTGTTGGATATTCAGAAACATTAGTTTCTGTTATGTTTATGGTTTCATTTATTGTAATATTAGTTTCTGTTGTTGTTATTTCTATTTGGAAGGTGTTGCTGGTTGTTAGTTTGTCTCCGTCTGTTGCATAGATGTATGCTATGTAGGTTCCTGGTTGGTTTGAGTTTATGTTTAGTGTGTTTTGTGTTATTTCTGCATTTACTTCGGGTATTTCATTTATGTCATAATGAGTGGTATCATCATCTGGGTCTGAGAAATAATCATCTAGGTTTAGGCTTGCTGTTTGTCCTGTGGTTATGGTTATGTCTGGTATTTGCTTGATTTGTTCCGGTGCATTATTTTCCTTGGTTTGTGTTATGGTTATTTGTGTTATGGTTAGGGTGGTGTTTTCTTCTAGCTCTATGATTAGTATTGGATTACTTGTTTCAAGGATATTACAAGTATCTATGCATAAATCATTGAATTCATAGACTTTTGTTTGGTTTGTTGTTTCATTCAGCTCTGCTGAATGCTCAGAAACATTAGTTTCTGTTTCATTTATTGTTTCATTAACTGTTTCATTAATAACTGTGAAGTTGGTTTCTAGTCTGAGAATATCGTCTGGTAACACGATTAGTGCTATGGCTTGATGCTCTCCGATGTTTTCTGTAATATAGGTGTTGTTTTCTAGTTTATGGGTTTCTTCTCCATAGGCAACATATAGTGATTTGTTCTGTGTTTCTGGTGTTATGGTTATATATATTGTTTCTCCAATTACATATTCCTTTTTGTCTGTGCTTAAGATGTATTCTTGTTCCTCTTCTTCTGCTATTACTAAGCCTGTTATTAGGCTTTGTTCTTGTTCATTAATTATGTCTGCTACTATGTAATCAATTTCATTTATTCTTAGTTTTATGGTTGCTCTTGTTCCTTCTAATACTCCGCTTATTCTTAGGCTTGTTATATTAGTTAGATTAAGCTGGGTTTCTGTGTAATGATCAAACACTCTGTTGTAATCTATGGTTTGTGTGATTTGTTTTGTGCTTATTACAAAGCCTGCTGGCATCTCAGGGCTGTATTGTGAGAAAAGGCTGATTACTGCGAGTATGATTAGGATTGCTCCTGCTATGCTTAGTTGTATTTTTGTTTTTCTCTGTTTTTTGGCATGGTTTTTTAGTCTTCTTGTTTCTTCATGTATTTCATTTATTAGTTCTTCTTTGTTCTTCTCAGGGTATTGTTCATTCATCAGGATCTGGTATTCTATTAGGTTGATTTGGTTGGTTCTGAGTTTTTCATCTAGCTCAGTGGTGAATCTAATTATCTCTTGTTTTCTTTCTTCTAGTTCCTTTATTCTGTGTTCATATTTCATCTTTTTCGCTTAGTCTTTTTTTTAGCATTATTATACACATTCCAGATGGTTCTGTCATCACGGTTAAGTAGGCGAGCTATTTCACTATACTTTAACCCAATTTCATCTTTTAGATAAACAACAGTTGCCTCAAGTACTCCAAACTGCCTGTTCTGTAGAACTTGTATTGGTATGGTTATGCTTTCTTTGTCATGCGGTGCTATTAGTTCTATTACTTCTCTTGTGTTTAGGTCATGTTTTTCTTTAAAACTTTTTAGAACTAGCTGGAATGCATTGTATAAATCGTCTTGTCTTATTTTTTCTCGCTTGGTAGCATCCATGTTCTTACTTATTATATAAGTATTTTTTATATTATTTTACCCATATAAAAAGTTTTTTTCCTCTAAAAACCTACTTTTTTACTTATTATATGGGTTATTATATTTAAATCTTTCTATTATTTAAGTAAAATTCCTTTTTGGAAAACCAGAAAACCATAAATACCAGACCAAAAACCCAGTAGCAATGATAAGCAAAGCAAAACAAAAAGACCTGGAAAAACAAGGCTATAGATTGGTAGGAGAACACTCAGCCATAAAGGTCTGCTTATGGACAAAGAAAAGCCTAAGAAACCAAGGAGTTTGCTATAAACAAAAATTCTATAATATTAATAGTCATAGATGCGTGCAAATGACACCAAGCCTGCCCTACTGTACTTTAAGATGCCAGTGGTGCTGGAGAGATATAGGACACACCCTGCCAGAATGGATTGGAAAAACTAATACTCCAAAAAAAATAATTCAAGAGTGCATAAAAGAGCATGTCAAGTATTTGCAAGGCTTTGGAGGAAATAAAAAAACAGACAAGAAAAAATATGTTGAAGCACAAAGACCTTTACACTTTGCAATCAGTCTAGCAGGAGAACCAACTCTTTACCCCAGATTGCCAGAACTAATCAAGGAATTACACAATCAAAAGATGAGTTCGTTCCTAGTAACCAATGGGACAAATCCTGATATGTTAAAAAAACTAAAAAAGAATCCTCCAATCCAGTTATACATAACTCTGCCAGCTCCTAATGAGCAAGTATTCAAGAGGATGTGCTCTCCTCTTATAAGAGATGCTTGGAAAAGAATATTACAATCATTAAGAATAATGAAAGAATTAAAACCAGAGACAAAATTAAAACCAAGGACAAGAACAACAATAAGATTAACTCTTGCAAAGCATAAGAACATGATATTGCCAGAGCAATATGCAGAGTTAATAATGATTGCAGAGCCAATGTTCATAGAAATAAAAGCGTACATGCATGTTGGTTATTCAAAGAAAAGAATGGAAATAAAAGACATGCCCTTGCATAAGGAGATAAAAGCTTTTGCAAAGCAAATAGCAAAACACACAGGCTATAAGATTATTGACGAGCAACCAGTATCAAGAGTGGTTCTTTTGATGAAGAAAGATGTTAAGGAAAGGAAACTAAAATGGAACACATAGCAATAATGAGAAAGTCATGGGGTCTGACTTCAAAAATCTTGAATGGTCAAAAGAAAATTGAATCTCGGTGGTACAAAGTAAAATATGCTCCTTGGAACAAGATTAAAGCAGGTGAAATAGTTTATTTTAAGGATTCTGGAGAATTTGTTACTATTAAAGCCGAAGTTGATAAAGTGATTCAGTTTTCTGATCTAAATCCTGAAAAAGTAAAAGAGATCTTATATACTTATGGTCAAGCAGACGGTCTTGGTATTGATAAAATACCAGCGTTTTATGAAATGTTTAAGGATAAGAAATACTGTATCTTGGTTTTCTTGAAAAATCCGAAAAAGATTGAACCATTTGATATTGATAAAACAGGATTTGGAATGATGTCTGCTTGGATAAGTATTGATGATATAAATAAAATAAAAAAGAATTAAATTTCTATTAACTTACCTTCTGGCCCAGGATTAATAATTAATGATTTTCCAAGCTTGTCCTGAACACCCTCATTCTCATGGAGATGACCGCAAACAACTATCAAGGGTTTTTCCTGCCTTATAAAATCCCTGTAACTCTTGTTACCAGCATGCTCTCCCATTATCAGGTCTGTATCATTACCATAAGGAGGGCCATGCAAGATTAATATTAATTTTTTGCCTGTTCTTTTTTTCTTTATCTTCTCACCAAACCTTTCAAACTTTTCATCTTTTAATGAAAAGCCTCCTCCTCCAAAACCTGCAAAAATTATGTTCTCTTTCTCATAAAAGCCTTTGTGAAGAAAGATTATGTTCTTATAATTCTTGCAATCTTCTCTTAGCTTTTCTTCTGATTCATGATTACCATGGATTATTAAGACTGGCTTGTTAAAGCTGTTAATCATGCGTAAAAGTGTTTTCATTTTATTCTCAAAAATAGTTATGTCACCTGCGCATAGAACAAGATCTGCCTTAGTTGCTTTTTTCTTTAGTTTCCTAAGTGAATCTATGTCTCCGTGTGTATCTACAAAGACTAAGAGCATCATTTTCTTATGCTGATAGTTTAATAAGGGTATTTAAATGTTTAGTAAAAATAACTTGATTCACACCCTATAATAATCTTCTAATATAATAGTATCCAGAACTTCAAGATTCTTTACCTTGTAAAGCCTGCCATTGCTTATCTCAATAATCCTTTTTGCTAGCTTTAATCCTTGCTTGTCAAGATTAATTCCAACAACAGAAATAGTTATATCTTGATCTCTTGCAGTGCTCACTGCTCTAAGGGTTGCTTCCTCAGGCTTCTTTCCCTTGGTAGGCAGAACATCTGTTAATAATATTAAGTGTTTGGTCTCCTTACTAATCCCAAAAAGCTCTATTGCCTTCTGGATTGTTTTTGCAATATCTGTCTCTGCTTTTGCCCTTATGCTTGTGATGCTTCTAAGAATCTCATCAAAGTCAAGAGTTGGAGGCACTGTTTTCTTAACATCTTCTCCAAAAACTATTAAACCAACTTTAT
>DAOWFR010000040.1 GCA_030637925.1 Methanobacteriota archaeon | reverse complement strand
CTTTATCTGACTGCATAAATCCTCTGGTTTGCACACACTAAAGCCTTTGTAATAAGCAAGATTGCCACAATTAGGCGGCGGTAATATTTCTTTGCCTTGCTTTGCATATCTTAGCTGTCCTAAGATGTATTGTGGTCTTAAGGGTTCATGGTTTTGTTCATTCCATTCCATTAATCTCTTTTCTATCATACCATAATCCCAGCCACAACTAGCTAGGAAGTTTATCAAGATAAAAGTGCTTCTTTTTCTTCCATCCTCTAATCCTTTAAGAATTATTTTTATGCAGGGAGGAAAATTCTCTTCTCCAATTGCTTTTTCTGGTAGTGAATAAGCTTTCTGTGTGCCCTCAAATTTCTTTTTTATCTCTTTTCCTTCCAATTGTTCTACTGTAAAAGAAGATTTAAAATCAAAGACGTCCTGCCAAAGTTTTATTGCCTCAGGCTTTTTTGATCTTCGCTCTAAAAAAGGATACTTCACAGTTACATTCTCAGGTTTCGCATCTTCTTTATTAAAATCTAGCACATGATCAGGGTCAATAGGGACAGATATTAATTGAGATTTTTCGTGGAAGGAATAAGGCATTCTATAAAGATGTCTAGAGGAACCCAACATTGCATCAATATTCAGTATATGCAGCGGATCGAATAGCTTTCTATACTTAGGTAAATTACAATTACAAGGGCTGCTATATTTAAAAGAAGATTTCTTCATATTCTTTAAGTCATCAGAAGAGATAAAATCAATATCTTTACTTGTTACTATTGTTTCTTGTCTTTCATCCCATTTTCTTCCTAACCTTTTCTTACAACTTTCACAATACCAATATGTTAAATCTCCAATATCTTTCTTTAAAAGTTGGCTTAGTTCTCCTATCTTATATTTGGAACCATCTCTGAAAATTACCGTTTCTGATTCAACCTTAATATAATTCTTACTAATAAAATCTAATAAATACAACATTATCTTAATTGCAAATTCCGGAAACTTATCTTTTATCTCTATATCATTTACTTCTTCTGGAAAAATTTCAAAAGGGAGGGCTACATGAAAACCCTTGTTACCTGAAAATTTCACATATATTGAACGAATGCCATGCTCCTTTAAAGCGCGGATAACTAACCAAGTCGTTATTTTAGATAGTTCCCAAACGGGGCAATCAATATCAAAGATTAAATCCCAGCCTTTTCTTAAAGCATCTAACTCTTTTCTTCTTAGCTTAGTGCTTAATTGTAAAGGATTAGTCCATAGTTCTTCTGAGCAATGAAAACTGGTTACTCTTTGCTTTGCCAGCTCAAGAACATCATTAGGATAAGAAAGAGTCTCAGGCCTCTTGCCAAAGGTTTCATCAAACCTAAAAGCTATTTCTTTATCCTTTGCATGCTTTACAAGCTCTTCCTGAATATCTTTTCTCTTATAAAAGGATAAAGTCTTGGCAAGGAATAACATCTTGTTCAGAGGTAATCTGGAAGTGTATTTAAAGAATGTTGTTTTTGGTACTCTGGCTTTCAAAACAAGCAAAAATCCGAAAACATATTCTTCACTATGCTATATCTATTTAAATTAAGTTAGAATCCTGTTTATTATGACTGATGATAATGAAAGAGGAGGAGAGCTTATATACAGAGAAGGTAAAGTTGAGGTCAGAACCTTTCCAAAAGATTTTGAATGTCACAACGTGTGGATTGGAGAGCATTATTTTCTGCTCCAGAGGGATTGTTTAAAACAATTTGCAATGAAAACGCTAACAGGAGAGTTAGAAAGAAGTTTAGCAAATTATAATCAGAGCATTCCATCTGCCCTGAAACAAGAAAGCGTTCCGCCAGAAACATTTGCACTGATTCTTTCACGAGCGAGAATAGAAGAATTGGAAGCACAGGTAAATGATGCTTACAGCCAAATACATAGCTTAGAAGACAAGATTAAAGAAAAATAAAAAATAAGCGCCTTCCTAAAAGTAATTATAACAATAAATAATTTCTATTTGCAGGAACGTCTGGAAAGACAAAATAAAACATTTATAAACTAATTTTATTTCTTATTAACTAATCGCGGGTGTGCCGGAGTGGTCAAACGGACATGGTTCAGAGCCATGTGGCTTAGACAAGACCAAGGGTCTTGGCAGGACAAGGCGCCAGTCTTGGAGTAGTGCCTACGCAGGTTCAAACCCTGCCGCCCGCATTCAATGAATCAAGAACAAAAAGAAGTAATAGAAGAGTTGTATGAACTTATTGATAAATTAAAGAACACGCCTGTAATTGTAGAAGGAAAAAATGATGAAAAAGCATTGAAAGAATTAGGTTTTGAAAGGGTTATTACATTGAATAAAGCATTATACAAGGTGGTTGAAGAAATAAATGATAAAAAAGTTATTGTTCTTACAGATCTTGATAAAAAAGGAAAACAAATCTATGGAAAACTAAAAAAAGACTTGAATAAGAGAGGAATCCTTGTTGATGATAAACTAAGAAACTTGTTGTTTAAAACAAAGTTAAGACAGATTGAGGGGCTAACTCATTATTTGGAAAAGACTGGAAGAATCCCTGCTTCGCGCGCATCTAAGAAAGCATTACTTTAAAACTATAGAAATTATTTTCTTGCTTATATCCTTAACACTCAGAGTCCCGTCTAAAATAATCACTCTAGGCAGTGCTTTTTGCGGAACCCCATATTTTTGATATTCTTTACAACCGATTTTAACAAAAGACGCGTCAGATAAGGGGCGGTCAACTCTTGCCATTCTCCTAGAAACAGCTTCTTCAGAAGGAATATCAATATAGAACCTGTAATCAATCAAACGTCTTAGTTTTGTATAATAAAAGAGTAAAAATCCTTCTAGAATAAGAAAGTCTTTTCTAATCAGTTCTCTTTCTTTATATTCGCCTGATTTAATATTCAATGATTTGAATCTTATTTTTCCGTTATCCTTTAACTCCTTAACGTATTTAGCAAGTTGATTACCATTGTACAACCCAGGCCTCTCAAAAGATCGGAACCTTTTACCTTGATAATTAATAAATATCTTTTTTGAATCTTTAATATAAAACTCATCTAAGCACAAAACATCTGCTGTCAGTCTTTGTTCAAGCACCCGAGTCACGTTTGATTTACCACTGCAGCTCGGACCAGCAAGCCCTATTACTTTCATATCCTGAAGGAATGCCTGTTTTTATAAAAATTTTTGCATAGCATCAGAACAGGAATGTTGGTTTTGATATACGAAATCTTTTTATATCCTATAAGGTTATTGTTCTAGTGATGGAAAAAGCTTATATGCTTATTAATACAAAGCAGGGAAAACTAAGGATTGCTAGTTCAAAGCTTAAAGAATTTGATGAAATCAGGGAGATACATGAGGTTTATGGAAGATTTGACCTTGTTGCAGAGATAGAAACAGGTAACAGAGCAGAGCTTAAAGCATTCATCCAGAACAAGGTTCAGATAACCGAGGGCATTAGAAGTACAGAAGTCCTTCTTGTTAATGATATTGAAGAAGAAAGTGAAGAAGACGAGAAAGAAACAATTTAATTCTTATCATACTCCTTCTCAACAATCTCTTTTATTCTCTTGGCTTTTTTCTCTCCTATTAGCTCAACCTCTTTTAATCTTTTCTCATCTGCATTAACCATTCTTTTTATTGTTTTAAACTTCTTAAGAAGAGGCTTTGCTATCATTCCACCAACTCCTGGGAATGCACTAACAATATACTCTTGTAATTCATTATCTGTTAATGGTTTTGCTGTGTGTAATGTAAAGTCTTTTTTTAAAGGGTCTGCTTCTCTTTTAGCAATCATTAATAATAATCCTGCTGTTTCTTTAAAATTCCTTGTCTGTACTATTGGTATGCCATAATTAATTATGATTGTGGCCAACATTCCTCTTATTGCATTAGGATGGATTTTTCTCTGGGAATAAACATCTTCTTCTCCTTCAACAACAAGAAAGGGTTTTTCATATTTTTTTAGATTAGCTAGTTGTGAGAGTAATCTGCCATCAATTATTGAATCTGCAAAGTCTTTTACTGTCTTGTGCTCAACAGCCACTCTGTCACTAAGCAGGTAATCAGCAACATCCAGTTTACTTAACTCTACTTTTACTCCCAACTCTACTAATTCTTTTATTATTCCTGAGCCTTTTTCCCTGTAATCAGCAAATATGATTAAATTAGAATAATCCCATTCTGATTGCTTTCCTTTAGCCAGTTTTGTCTGTTCTTCTCTTTTTTCAATCTTCTCAACTGGTTCATTAATTCCAGGACCAAAATCCTTTTTTAAACCATGAATAATCCTGTACATCCTTTTTTCCTTATGAACAGACGCCCACAGGTTTGCTTCATCCCTTGTCTTTTTTGTTACAAGAACAATAACCCTGCCTTTTTCCTGTCGTCCTGTTCTTCCTCTTCTCTGCACAGTCCTAATAGCAGAAGGAATAGGCTCATAAAAAATGACTAGATCTACAAGAGGGATGTCAAGTCCTTCCTCTGCAACACACGTAGCCACAAGACAGTTAAACTCTCCTTTTCTAAACTCTTCAATGATTTGTTTTTGTTTTTTCTGTGTAAGCCCAGTATCCTTTTTTTTTGCCTGCCCAACAAAGATTTTTGACTTAATATTAAGAGAATCAAGAACTTCTTTTATCTTACTAGTAGAATCCCTGTACTGATTAAAAATAATTATTTTAACATCCTTTTTTTTATTTACCTCATCCACCACTATTTTTCTGAGCTCTATTATTTTTGGATGCTCTTTACCAGCAGCAACCAGGTTCTTTGTTTTTACATAAGCAGACCTAAAGTTAAGATCTTTTACAAGGTTCTGAACTGCTTTTACTCTTGTTTTGCCTGCCTCTTCCTCAAGTTTTAAGAAATATTCTACCAAAGGCTTTAAGCCCTGAGTTTCTATTAATTCAAGAGCATGCTGTAATTTAAAGGCTTCTGCAAGTAAACTAACAGACTTCATAACACCATAATCCTTTTCCCCGCTTGATAGTTTAGCATACATTGCTCTTTGTAATTCTAAGAGAGATGTCTTGCTAGAGCTGGAAACCCGTCCATATATATAACCATATTTTTTAACTGTTTCAAGCTTGCTCTCAAAGGCTTTTCTAAGATAATCCCTTACCTGAGCAAAGTCCTGTGGCAATTCTACCTTAACCCACTTAACATCAATCTCCTTGACATAAGGCTGAACATCAGGAGCATCATAACTCCTTATCTCAATCTCCTCTATGAACAAGTTCCTGCACACCTCTTTTATTTTTTCCTGGTCAGAGCCAGGAGAAGCAGTCAGCCCAAGAATCCTAGGATGCTCTGCTTTCTTATTATACTGCTTTGCTATGAACACATAAGCATAATCACCGACAGTTCTGTGAGCCTCATCAACAACCATTAAACTAACATCTTTTAATGAAACCTTATTGCTAATAATATCATTCTCTAAGCCCTGGGGTGTGCTAATGATTATTCTGCTATCCCTCCAGAGCTCTGCTCTCTTAGCAGGCCTAATCATACCAGTAAATAACTGCACTTCCTCTTCTTTTACTCTAAGATGTTTTTTCATAGAATCAACATGCTGGTCACACAAAGGCCTTGTAGGTGCTAATACTAAGATTTTGCTATTAGGATAATTTTTAAAGCGATTAGCAGCCAGCAAAATAGCAATATTGGTTTTTCCAAGACCAGTAGGTAAGACTACAAGAGTGTTCTTCTTAACAGCCGTGTCAAGAATGGTCTGCTGGTAAAGCCTTGGTTTAAAGCCATGGATCATTTTTTTAACAAGGAATAATCTAAGATTTATAATTGTTATGGAAAAGCAGAAAAAAAACAAAATAAAAAAATAAAAATCAGAAAAAGTTTATCTTCCCCTTGCCATCTTGGCACAGGAGATGTTTCCTTTCTTATCAATGAAGTAGAGGAATCCTTTCTTCTTCTTAATACCAACTTTTGCAACCACTTGTGGTTTTCCTTTTGGCTTTTTTCTTCCTCTTGCCATCTTGGCTCTTGCAACATTTCCTTTCTTGTCAACAAAATAGAGCCATCCCTTCTCTTTCTTAACACCGACTTTAGCTACCATTTGTTTTGCCATAAAAGTTCACCCCCTTAACTCCTTTTTCTAAAGGTTTTTATTATTTTTATAGAGGTGAATTATGTTCTTATTCTTAAATCTTTTGGTTTTACCGACGAAACATTTAAAAACCCAGAAAAAGCAGGCTACCAAGCCATCAGTCTACCTCAAATCTTAAGTAGTAAACAATTGTTATTATTGCTCCTATTAACAAAGCGATTATGTAAGAAAATACCTGGAATAATAGGATAAGGGCGGTAAAGGCAAGCACAGCCACAAACACCAGCACAAAAACCCATCTTGAGGCTATGAACAAGTAAAGCCCTGTTGTTCCTCCTTTAAACTGTCTTATCTTCTCAAAAGTAGGTATGGGCAGCAATGAGAAAATCGCGATTAATAAGTTGGCTATTATTATGGTATAGATTAATGGGCTTTCTGTAGCAATAAAGATTGGTGCTAGCAATCCTACAATGATAATGTTTGATAAAGGCCCTGCAAAAGCAATATATCCTAAATCTTTATGCTTGGCTCCTCCTCTAAAAACACCCACTCTTAGCTTGGGAACAACCTCGTGCCATAAAGAGCCTGTGAAGAAAAGAGGAAAGTATCCATAAGTAAAGAAACACATTATAAGACTTATAAGAATTCCGTTGAGCCAGTATTTATACTTTGATTTATAGCCCATCTTAAGAGCAACTAGTTTCTGTGCAGAAAGATGAATTATGAATGATACAAAAACAATTATTGCTGTTATTAAGAGATTAGATAAGCCCTCTCCAAGACTGAACTCTTCTCCACCCCAGCTTCTGAATGAGAGGACAAAAGCAGCTACAAGAACAGTTATTATTATCTGGGTTAGTTCTTTTTTTGAAAACCTAAACCTCTTTTCAATTCGGGTAGCGAATTCTTGCATAACAAATAATTATTAGAATCCTTTCTTTATATAGGTTTCTTTTATAAGGTTTTTTTCTTAATTAATCTCAGCAAATCCTCTTCATGACCTGCGCCTATAACAACCAGTATTTTCTGCTCAGGGTAATTCTCCATCAGAGTCTTTAGCTTTAAAGCCATTACCTTATTCCTTTCCTCTACTAATACTTTGTAAAGTCCTGGGTATCTCTTCTTTAATATTCTGAGCAATTTTTTTACCAGCTGCTTCTCAGGTACTTGCTTAAGGTTTATTCTCATCTTCTTTGAAAAGGGAGCACTAAATAAATCAACCAAAAAATTAAGCTTTTCTCTCCAGCCAATAGCTTTTGAAAGCCTTGCCAAGGTTATTCTTACATCTCTATCAATAAGAGCAATTCTCTTCTTATTATCTCTTGCTAATTCAACAGCTCTGAGCATATCACTACCAGGCCTTATGCCCACAATATTTCCTAGTTTTTGTTGAATAATACTTCCTATAAGAGCAAACAAGTATCCTTTTAACCCAAGGCTCAGGATTAGAGCAGGAGAATAATTAGGCTTCTTATTAGTAAGCAAGGCATGCAATCTATTATGGTCTAGTTCAACAGCAACAATATCTGGCTCTTGTCTTCTAAAAACCGTTTCTACTTCTTTAAGAGAGCTCTCTGCTATATGGGAGGTGCCTATAATAACAAGCTTTTTGTATTTTAACATTGTGAATAAGATTAAGTAAATTAAGTATAGTATTGTTTTATTTTCTTACCTTTCTTTATCTCACCAAAAGGATTGCCGTGTTGCTTTATGTTCTCTTGCATTATTTTATTAGCAGGAGTTTCAAAGCCTTTCTTAACCATTTCTGCTCTTATTTTCAGGCACCCAATATCAATCTTTGCAGGGCAGTCCTGAATACAAGCACCACACTCTGTGCAGAGAAAAAAGACTTCTTTATAATCTTTTTTCTTAGCAAGGAATACTTTGAACCTTGGTCCGCCAGACTCTTTTAATAAAACTTTATAGATAGGACAGTTAAGATTACACATCCCACACAGATTACAATTATCTACTCCCTTATTTTTATCAAGAGTCATGTCTTTATAACCTCACCTATAACTAATAACCTTATCTGGGTTTAATATGTTATTATAATCATACTCATCCTTTAACTTTATTAATTCCTTTTTCTTAATTGGGCTAACAAAGTCTTTGTTTGCTAAGCCATAACCAAAACCTTTACCAAACACCCCATTAATTCTCCTTATAAAAGACCTGAATGTCTTGAGCAGGTTTTTGTCTTCTTTTGAAAAATAAGCATAAAACAAGCCAAAACCAGCATGTCCGTGCAGCCTGACATTATTCTTCTCACACCACTCTATTAAGTCATATGTTTTTTCCAAACTCACAAAAGGGTCTTGCAGATAGTAATAACCTTTGCTTCTGAGCAACGAGTGAGTAGAGTCAAGCTTTTCAAGAAGCTTTCTTACTTCAAGAACATTCTTGTTTTTTCCTTTCAGGCTTGTATAACCAGCAAGCAGGACATATCCATTATCAAAACCAAGTTCTTGTGCTGTTTTCTTATCAAGAAACTCCAAGAAGTAGAGCTCAACATCTTTTTTCAAGAGCCTTACTTTTTTTAGTATTTCTAAGAGTTGAGTAAAGCTGAAAACATCAATTGAGATGACTGGTTGTTCACTAATCCTGAGCTTTGCCCTTGTAATAAAACCTGTGAGACCTTCTCTCCCAAGTACAATCTCTTTTTTCTTTGTATAATAATATTTTCCTGTGCCATCAACAAACTCTATCTCTTCAACCCAATCAAGCATTCTGCCAAGGTGTTGGCTTTCTTTTGTAGCTGCGTTCAGGGCAAGCATACCGCCTATTGTCTTAACATGATTAAAGGGAATAAGAGGAAAAACTGCCTTAAACTCACCAAGCGCATTATTAAGGTCTTTTATTCTTATGCCTGCTTCTACTTCTATGAGTTTGTTCTTTAAATCAAGCTTTATTATTTTATTCATGCGCTCTGAAGAGAGGATTGCTGCTTTCTCTCCAACACAACCATCTACAAGGCTGGTGCCTGAACCTCGAATAACAACAGGTGTGTGGGTTTGGTTAGCATAGAGCATTATTCTCCTTACCTGGTCTGTGTTCTGGGGCCACACCACCACATCTGGTTTTAGCTTTGTTTCAGAGCCACAATAACTATAAGCCTCTAAATCAACAGGGTTATCAGAAACATTTCCTGGTCCAACAATGTTTGATAATCTTTTCTTCATCTTTTCTCCTAGGCATTAAGCTTCTACAAGAGTTTCGCTCAGCTCAATGATCTTTTTTTTATTATCAGTGTTCTCTTTAAGATGAGCATAACAGTAAGGGCAGGACACAATTATTTTCTTTGAGCCTAGTTGTTTAAGCCTCTCTTTTGCTATTTTATTAGCAATTTTAGGGCTATTCTGTTTAACACCCCCTCCTGCTCCGCAGCAAAAGGTTCTTTCTTTAGCTCTAAAAGGCTCTATTAACTTAAAACCTGTTTGTTTTAGAATAGCTCTTGGTTCTTTAATAACATTATTTTTTCTTGCTAAAAGACAAGGGTCATGATAAGCTATTTCTTTATTATTCTCTGCTGTTAGTTTGTGCTTATTAGCTGCCAAGGTTTGGGTTATGTGCTCAATTTTGATTCCATAATACTTTTTAAAAACATTATAGCAATGAGGGCAATTAGTTATTATCTTGGTGATATTGTTCTTTTCCAGAATCTTAAGGTTTTTCTCTTTTACCTCTTTGAAGTCATCTATATGCCCGGCGTTTAATAATGGAGAGCCACAGCACTTAAGCTCATTTATTACTCTGAAATCAACTCCTAGGTCAGATAATAAGGCCTTGTAGTTATTAAAAAAATCTATTAAATAATACTTGGTCATGCAGCCAGGATAATAGAGCACGTTCTCTCCTTTTAAACCAGCAGTCATGCTTTTTATTTTGCTTAAAAAACCACCTGACAAACTAAAATCACCAACACTTAGAAAGCAAGACTTGTTTTAAAAAGTATTGTTTTTTTATGAGAATTTAAACCCATGGAAGACCTCAAGAAACAAGAGGCCTTCCTGGGAAAAAGAGGTGAGTGAATATTATCTGTTGTGCTTTACTCAAAAAGAACACTACTGGTTAAGCATTTTCCCAATGGTTGAAGCAAATATAGGGGTATTAACCCACACAGCGGTGTCATAAGAGGGGTGAGTTTTTGAGTCATCTAAAAGCATAAAAGCCAATTCTTTATTGTCAACAATACAGAACCTGCCATTGTGGCCTTTGACATTCTTTACATCAGCAAATTTCTTTAATTCTTTAACCACTTCTTTTGATTTGTTTGTTAGAGGAGCAAGGACTTTGATGTTAACTCCTTTTTCACTTATCTTTTTCAAGGTCCTGCCTAAGTGTTTGTGTTTTCTTATAAGCCCGTCTTCTGTTGTCATTAGAACAACTGATTTGGTAGCGTTTTTTATCATGGTGTTAAGATGATTATAAATCTGGGTCCTTCCTTTTATGATTCCTGTGAGCTCAAGAGGATTAACTAAATCTATTCCTTGGGTGTGGAGCCTATTCAGTTCTTTAAGAATATCAGATCCTCTTAACTGGTCCAGTACGTTGGTTCTTTCTTGTGATTGTAAGGATATTCTTTTCTTTACACGCTCAACCACTTCTTCTGGGGGAAGGGCCAGGTATTTTATTGGTTTGCCTATCTTCATTATGATGAATCCTTTCTTTTCCAGGCTTTCCAGAATGTCATAACTCCTGCTTCTAGGCACGCCTGCAATATCACTTAATTCTCCTGCTGTAGAAACCCCCCTTGATAAAAGAGCAGTCCATATCTTTGCTTCATAACTATTCAGACCAAAATCCCTTACTTTTTTTAAAAAAGCTTCTTGAACAATCATCATTATCTCCCCTAATTTTAATTTTCCACAATAACTATTCTTAAGTGAATAAAAAGAAAGGTTAGTTTATTTATAAATCTTTCGTTTTTGATACTATTTTAGAGTAGTTAAATTTTTATTTTAAAGGGTGTTTGGTTTAACCTTTATTCTGAACCCTGTCTCGTTGGTTTCGTTTGGAAAATTGGTCTTAAGGACCGGGGGTTTTGGTTTTGAGGATTAAATGTTTTTTTAAGGTTTTTTAAGGAAATTTTTTTAAAATAATAATGTTTCTATATGGAAAAAATTTAATTTAAGATAAAGAATAAAGTAAATAAATAATAAATAATAATAAGAATAAATAATAATAACTAAGAAAAGCACCAACCAAATAATAAAGAACAATAAGAATAAATCATAAATGACAATAAAAATAATGAAATAAATGACAACGAGAACAAATAATAAATAATAATAAAAATAATAAATAAAGAATAAGAAAAAGTAGAGAAAAAGGAACCAGACCAAACAACACAAACCCACCCAAACGAAACAAAGGGGGGTTGGTTTTTATTATGTGTTTAATCATACAATATACA
The DNA here is from genome assembly GCA_030637925.1 of Methanobacteriota archaeon. GTDB lineage: Archaea > Nanobdellota > Nanobdellia > Woesearchaeales > SM23-78 > SM23-78. Next base: position 8,653 of record DAOWFR010000040.1, on the reverse strand, counting down.
TTTAATTATATATTTTTATTAATATATTCCAAAGGAAAACAAACTTTATAAACCTTTGTTTCTTCTGGAAATCGCCTTATGAAAGAACTTAATAATATATTTGAGAAGTTTCTAAAAAAAGAATCCTTATTTAAAAGCAAAAAAGTACTCCAAGCAGTACACATACCTCGTGAGATAAATCACAGAGATGAACAAATAACACAAATAGCAAACATATTATCTCCTACTTTAAGAATTGAAAAACCATCAAACATATTTATATATGGCAAGACAGGAACAGGAAAAACATTGTCTGTCCGATATGTGGCAGAACAAATGACCACGCTTGCTGATAACAAGAAAATCCCTCTTAAAATAATTTACATTAATTGTAAGCTAAAAAAAGTAGCGGACACAGAATACAGGCTCGTAGCCCAGTTGGCCAGAGAGTTTGGAAAAGAGATACCACCCACGGGTTTGCCAACAGAGGAAGTTTATAACATCTTCTTTAAAGCCATTGGTGAAGAAAAAAGAATAATAATACTGGTTCTTGATGAAATAGATTGGCTTGTAAAAAAAGCAGGTGATGAATTAATCTATAATCTTACAAGAATTAACTCTGAACTAAAAAATTCCCAAATAACCATTGTAGGAATAAGCAATGACTTGATTTTTTCTAATAACCTAGATCCTAGGGTTAAGAGTTCTCTTAGTGAAGAAGAAGTAATCTTCCCCCCATACAATGCAGTCCAACTCCAAAGTATCTTAAGAAAAAGAGCAGTAGAAGCATTTAAAGAAGGCGTACTTAAAGAAGGGGTTATCCCTAAATGCGCTGCTTATGCGGCCAGAGAACACGGAGATGCTAGAAGAGCTCTTGAATTGTTAAGGGTTGCTGGGGAAATAGCAGAGAGAAAAGGAAAGGAAGAAATAACTTTACATGATATTGATGATGCAGAAGACACAATAGAGAGGGATAGAATAATAGAGATAGTGAAGAATCAACCCAAACAATTTCAAGCAACACTTTATTCAATTCTCCTAAATAAAGATAACTCAAAAAATAAATTTATCCAGACAGGAGATGTTTATGATACTTACAGGCAGCTATGTAATAAAACTGGGTTAAGATCCCTTACCCAGAGAAGAGTATCTGACATTATTGCAGAGCTCGATATGTTGGGAATTATAAATGCAAAAGTGATATCAAAAGGCAGATTTGGAAGAACAAGAGAGATTAACCTTATCCTGCCAACTTCTATTGAATTAAAAGTAAAAAAAATCCTAGAAGACGATTTGTTCGGCTAAATCCAGGTTTTTTCCCATATTTTATTATAAAAATGAACGTAACAACCTCTTTTTTGGAAAAAGGAATTTTATTAAGTCCTGAGATAACAAAAGATCCTGTGCTCTTAGAGAAACTCTCACAAATTAAGAACAAGTACTTGAAAGCAGGAGTTATTATTAATAAAGTCTTCCTCAGAAAAATAGGTTTATTAGAAGAGGAAAGCACCACTAAAGTTAAGGTTTTGTTCTCTTATAATCAAAAACCCGGAAAAATAACAGTTAATGACTTTGTGTCTTATTTTAATAAGAGATTTGAACTTTTATCATCTTTTCTAAGGCAAAGACAAGAGTTACAAAGAGTAACCAGTATAAATCGGCTCAAAAATATGAAACACAGGGAAACTATTGCAATTATTGGGTTGGTATTTGACAAAAGAATCACCAAAAATAACAACATCATCTTAACCCTGGAAGATCCGTCAGGAAAAATCAACATAATTATTAGTAACAAGAAAAAAGAAATCTTTGAGCTTGCTAAAGAGATAGTTCTTGATGAACTCATAGGTGTTGAAGGGGTTGTGGCGGGGAGTTTTGTTTTTTCTAACCAGATTTTCATACCCGACATCCCTTTTTTAAAAGAGTTAAAGAAAGGTCCTGAAGAGGAGTGTGTGGCAATAGTTGGGGACCCACATTTTGGCTCTAAAGCCTTTCTAAAAAAAGAATTTAATGATTTTATTGAATGGATAAATCAGAGAAAAGGAAGTGAAGAGCAGAGAGAAATTGCATCTAAAGTAAAACATTTGATAATTATTGGTGATTTGGTTGAAGGGGTTGGTATTTATCCTGGTCAAGAGAAGAACTTGGAGATAAAAGACATAAAAGAGCAGTATGATTTATTTACAGAGCACCTCAAAAAAATCCCTAAAAACATAAATATTATTATTTGCCCTGGGAATCATGACATAGGAAGACTCTCAGAACCACAACCACCCTTACTTCATAAATATACTGAGAGTCTGCAAAGCCTTCCCAATGTGCTTCTCCTGAGTAATCCTGCCTACATCAATATTGGCGCAACCAAAGATTTTCCAGGATTTGACTTCTTATTATACCATGGTTATTCCTTAATCTATTATGCTGATAATGTTGAAAATATAAGAGCAAGAGGCGGCCAGAAAAGACCAGATCTAATAATGAAATTCTTACTTCAAAGAAGACACCTCGCGCCCACACACACCTCAAATCTCTATGTGCCTAACCCAGATTCTGACCCTTTAATCATAAACAAGAGCCCTGATTTCTTTATCACAGGACACATTCACCGGTTGAGTGTTAGTAATTATAAGAACATAACCTTGCTTAATTGTTCATGCTGGACAGGATTGACAGAAGACATGGAAAAGAGAGGGCTTGAACCCCAACCAGCCAAGGTTCCCATTATTAATCTTAAGACAAGAGAGGTTAAGATAATTAATTTCTTGAAAGAAGAAAAACCAGAACTTAAGAATGAAAAAATACTTTGAGGAACTGGAAAGAGAAACCTTTGCTGCTTATAAACTAGCCTCCAAGGCACGAAACAAAGGCTATGACCCTCACACAAAGCCAGAGATTGTTCTGGCAAAAAACCTTGCACAAAGAGTAATTGGTTTAATAAGTGTTGTTGCTCCCCAACTACAAGGCCCTGGTGCTATAAAAAGGATTGGTGAATTAGAAAAAAAATATGGCGTGCTTGACTGGAGGGTTGCCTTTCAGATTGCCTTGGAAGTAGCACAGGAAAAGTTTTGCAAATTCAAGGATAAGAAAGAAGCCATGGAAGTTGGTATAAGAACAGGCTTTGCCTATGTTACTTTGGGGGCGGTGTCAGCTCCTCTTGAAGGATTTACAAAACTAGAATTAAAACCAAGGAATGATGGGAAAGGCGAGTATTTTTGTATGTATTTTTCTGGTCCTGTAAGAGCAGCAGGCGGGACAGCATCTGCAGTATGCATCTTAATAGGGGATTATGTTCGAAAAAAAATGGGATATGTAGAATACGACCCTACACCAAAGGAAATCCAGCGATGCCATGCAGAACTATCTAATTACCATGAGTATGTTACTAATCTTCAGTATTATCCTTCAAAAGAAGAAGCAGATTTTCTTGTAAAGCACGTTCCTGTTGAGATATCAGGGGACCCTTCTGAGAAGTATGAAATTTCAAATGTGACTCTTAAGGATTTGCCTCGTGTAAACACCAACAGAATTAGGAGCGGCTACTGTCTTGTTTATAGTGCAGGTTTGCCTTTAAAAGCACCTAAGCTTTGGGCTAAACTGGATGAATGGGGAGAAGAAATGGACATGAGCCGCTGGTCTTTTCTTAAGGAATTCATTGGGCTCCAGAAGAGGGTCAGAGCAAGAGAAGAAGTTGGTGATAAGAAAGATAAGGAAGAAGCAGACCAGAAGAAGAAAATAAAGCCAGATTTCACATATATCTCTGACTTAGTAGCAGGAAGACCTGTTCTTGGTCATCCTCTTGCAAAAGGAGCGTTTCGTTTAAGATACGGGCGCTCAAGAACCTCTGGTTATTCTGCACAAAGCATCCATCCTGCTACCATGCGCATACTAGATGATTTTATTGCAATAGCTACGCAGTTGAAAGTTGAAAGGCCTGGAAAAGCCACGGTTTTTACCTCCTGTGATTCTATTGACGGGCCTATTGTAAAGTTAAATGACGGGTCAGTGGTTTTTCTTGAAACAGAAAAACAAGCCAAGGAACTCAGGAACAACATTGATGAAATACTTTATCTTGGTGATGTTCTGGTCAATTATGGAGACTTCTTTGACAGAGCGCACCCTCTTATTCCAGCAGGTTATGTGCCTGAAGAATGGGTTCTTGAACTTGAAAGAGCATGTATCAAACTGTTTGGAACCTTTGATCTTGAGAAGCTTACTGAGTTAGTTGATATTAGTGGGGAAAAACTATCTTTTTTATTTAAGAAGCCCTTAACAACCAAGATTTCTTTTAGTGCAGCTCGCCAACTGAGCGAGCGTCTAAGCATTGATATTCACCCCCATCACATATTTTACTGGAACAGCATTACTCCTTCTCAGCTTATAAGCTTAGTTAAGTGGCTTATAGAAAAAGCAGAACTTACAAGAGAAAAGGATGATATAAGAATAATAATTCCAAAAAGTGAAGAAAAAAGATTTCTAGAAATAATAGGTCTACCTCATTCATTTATTAACAACGAATATGTTGTTATAGAAAAGGAAGTTGCAAAGGCGCTGCTAGGAAACCTTGGGGTTGAGGATAAAGGGGATCTCAAAAAGAAACAAGATCTTTTAGAGGACCATATTAACCAGACAAAGCACAAAAAAGAAAAGAGCAGAACAACGCTTGAATTAATAAACAAACTTACTGCTCTATCAATAAGGGACAAATGTGGCACTTTTATAGGAGCAAGAATGGGCAGGCCTGAGAAGGCAAAGATGAGAAAACTAACAGGAAGCCCTCATGTTCTGTTCCCTGTGGGAAAGGAAGGAGGGAAATTCAGAGCCTTTCAAGCAGCTCTTGAAAAAGGGATTGTGACAGCCCAGTTTGCTCCATACTATTGTAAGCGTTGCCGTAGAGAAACAGTTTTCAGCATATGTGAATTTTGTGACAAACCAGCTGAGAAGATGCGTTTTTGCAAAGAGTGCGGGTTAGTAAAAGACTGCCCTCATGAACCAATCCTTTATAAGACAATAACCTTCAAAATAAAGGAGAGCTTCCCCTTTCTTCTTAAAAAGATAGGAACAAACATTTTCCCTGACCTAATCAAAGGAGTAAGAGGCACCAGCAATAAGGAGCACATACCAGAACACCTGATTAAAGGAATCCTAAGAGCAAAGCACAAAATATATGTTAATAAGGATGGCACAACAAGATATGACTGCTCTGAAATACCCCTTACTCATTTTAAACCAGGAGAAATAGGGGTAGGTGTTGAGAAACTAAGAGAACTAGGATACACACAGGATATTAAAGGAGCTGAACTAGAATCTGATGACCAGCTTGTTGAGTTAAAACCCCAGGACATTCTTCTGCCTTGTAGCCGTGTTTCTCCAGAAGAACCTGCTGACGAGGTCTTGTTTAGAATAGCTTGTTTTGTGGATGAATTATTAGAAAAATTTTATGGTTTAAAACCATACTATAATTTGAAAACAAAAAAAGAGCTTATAGGTCAATTAGTTATAGGACTTGCGCCGCATACATCAGCAGGGATTCTATGCAGGATTATAGGTTTTTCAGAAACACAAGGCTTTGTAGCTCATCCCTATGTGCACGCAGCCATGAGAAGAGACTGTGATGGTGATGAAGGCTGCTTGCTTCTCTTACTGGATGCCCTGCTTAACTTTTCAAAAAAGTACTTGCCTGGGAGCAGAGGCAGTACCATGGACGCCCCTCTTGTATTAACATATTTTCTTAATCCCTCAGAAGTTGATGACATGGTTTTTAACATGGATGTTGTAACAAAGTATCCTCTTGAATTTTATCAGGGATGCAGACAATACAAGATGCCTTGGGAAGTGAAGATAAAGCAAGTAAGACATGTACTAGGAACGTCTCTACAGTATAAGGAGATAGGATTCACTCATGACACACAAGATATTAATCAAGGCGTACTCTGCTCAGCTTATAAGCTTATTCCAAGCATGGAAGGGAAATTAAAAGGCCAAATGGAATTAGCAGAGAAGATAAGGGCTGTTGATACAACTGATGTTGCAAGGTTGGTTATAGACAAGCACTTTATGAAGGATACCAAAGGCAATCTTAGAAAGTTCTCACAACAAGAATTCAGGTGTGTTGATTGTAATGAGAAGTTCAGGAGACCTCCTTTAATTGGCAAGTGTTCTGAGTGTGGTGGGAAAATAATATTTACAGTGTCAGAGGGATTTGTAATAAAATACTTAGAGCTGAGCATAAGACTAGCAGAGAAGTACAAGGTTCCTGTTTATATGAGGCAAAGCCTAGAACTCTTAAAACAAAGAGTTGAGAGTGTTTTTGGAAAAGAAAAAGACAGACAACAAGAACTCGGAAGTTGGTTAACCGCATAATTAAAATGAATATTAGATTAATGCCTGATTTCAAAACCATCAAAACCAGAACTCTTTATTTCTTTTTCTTCTTTTACTTCCTGCTTTTCAACCCTTGAATACCCAGGATCCTTCTTGCAGAAACTCATGAATTCATCAACTTTGTTATCTTCTCCCTCAACCAAGACCTCTACTCTACCATCAGGAACATTCCTTACAAAACCCTTTAATCCAAGTTTCCTAGCCTTGTTAACAGCATAATACCTATAGCACACACCGTGTACGTCTCCTGAGACAAAGAAATGAATTCTTTTCATGTTATATTAATAAGAGAAGAAAGAACAACATAAAAAATTAGTTTACCATTGATTAATAGTGATGAAGAGAAAGATTTAAATAATAGTTCTGCCTTCACTTACCCTCGCGATAATGATGAGTAAATTAGAAGAGACATTACCACCTCTGGAAATATTAGTACATTATCATCCTGAAAAATATAATTACAAGTCATCAGCAAGAAGTATAAAAGAAAAATTAGAAAATGCTTATAAAAAATGTGGTCGGGGCCCAATAGCAAAACAGAGATTAGAGCTTAGTTATAATCCTCCATCCGGTTATCTTACCCTAAAGGTATCTCCTGATAACTTTTTAAAATTAAATCTTACAGAATTAATTAAAATAATAAAATCAAATCCAAGAGACCCGGTTTCATGTGATTGTCTTGTGAAAAGAGAAGTTGATCTAAAAAAAGCAGAATTAAAAATAATAATCTTCTCTAATCTTAAGGAACGGGTTTATGGGCTTCCAGAACAAGACAAGAAAAAAAAGTTCTTAAAAATAACTTATCCTGCAGATGCTACAACAAAAGGAAGTTTTTTCATAAGGCCCCAACACATTCTTAGATTACAGAAAGGAATAGAAAAATACCACAAAACATCAACCTAAATCTTTGAATAAACAGAATACCTTGCACCACAAGCCTGGCACTTAATAAAATAAATATTTCCTTCCTTGGTCATCTTGGTGTCTGGCTTGCCACACTCTCTGCAAATAACAAAAGTATCTGCGTATTTCTGAATCTTCTCATTAATCCTGCTGGCAGGCACCTTTGTTCCTAGCAAGACAAAGTGCTTCTTTATCTCACCAGGTGTGGCTAGCTCTTTTAAAACATATTTTAACATGTGCTCTGGTTTTCTGCCAAGGCGCTGGGCAAGCTGAATAAAGTTGCTAAGAATAGTCTTGTTACCCTGAATATGCCCTCTAATCTTTGGGATGATAAATCTCTCGCTAGTTTTAGTTGTTTCAGGCAAAGCCTTTTTTCCTCGTTCAAGTAGCTCCTTGTAATCATCCATTTTTCTTTTAAAGGAAAAATTATTATTTTATAAAGTCTTTGTTTTATTCTCATAAATAAAAATTCTAAGAAAGAAGATATTTCTTCTTCCAAAAGGTTTATAAAGAAGAAAACACGAGAACAAAAGCATGGTCCTTGAATCTTTGATAACCCCTTTTAAGGCAGAGCAAAGGCCTTCTAGACTTCTCTTACTCGGAGCAGTTTTTTGCAGTGTATCTATTTTTCTAAGCCTTTGGATTTTTAAATCACAGGCAAGCCTGATAATGGTATTTTTAACATCCATGGCTGCTCTTCCCTTAATATATAATACTATCAGGATGGAAGAGGAAAAAGACCTTGAAGGAAAGGAAGAAAAATGGTTGCTTAAAGAGCATGCTAAAGCCCTTAAAGCCTTTGTATACCTCTTTGTGGGGGCTACTATTATGTTTGCTTTCTGGTATGTTATTTTATCCTCAAGTACAGTTAACACTCTTTTTCAAACACAAACAACTACAATAAATGCTATTAATAGTAGAGTAACTGCCCATCTTAGTTTTGGTGCTAACATGGCTTTTTTCTCAAAAATATTTCTTAATAACATAAAAGTGCTTATTTTCTGCATACTCTTTTCTTTTGTTTATGGCTCAGGAGCTGTCTTTATCCTTATGTGGAATGCTTCTGTTATAGGCACAGCCATTGGTAACTTTATGAGAAGCGAGCTTGCCAGAGCAGCCCAGCTTATTGGTTTTGACAAAATAGCACACTACTTTCAGGTCATCAGCCTAGGCTTATTAAGGTATTCTATTCATGGGATACCAGAAATCCTGGCTTACTTTGTAGGCGGGCTTGCAGGAGGAATCATAGGCATAGCAATTATAAAGCATGATTTTGGAACAACCAAGTTTGAGCATATACTATTAGATTCTGCAGACCTGCTTTTATTAAGTTTAGGCATCCTGTTCATAGCAGCCATCTTAGAGGTGTTTGTTACTTCCGCTATATTCT
>DAOWFR010000022.1 GCA_030637925.1 Methanobacteriota archaeon | reverse complement strand
TTTCATGCCTGTCTTCATCTTCTTATCAATCTCTTTTCTTCTCTCATCAAGGCTCTTCCTCTCATGCTCTCTTACACTTTCCTCAAACTCTATCTTGTTCTCTTCAAGCTTTACCTTTACTCCTCTTAATGCTCCAAGCTTGGTTTTTAGTTCCTGGTTTACCTCATTAAAATTATTCTTATATTCATCAAATTTTTCTCTTAATTCTTTTTCATCTTTTCTAAACTCATCAATATTCTTGTACTTCTCGATTAATTCTTCGTGATGAGCCTGGCTCTGAGCAGCTTCTATCTGTACTTCCTTGTGAAGAGCATTGGCTTTCTCTTTTAACTCATCAATCTTTTTTGAAGTCTGCTTTATCTCCTTGTCCTTGTCAACCAATACTTTTACTTCATTATACTTCTTTTTCAAGTCCTTTATCTGCTTCATTAATATTTGTTCTTTTCCAAAACTCATAGGCTCTGTCTGAATCTTATATTCTATTGAGTCAATCTTCCTCGTAATCTCAGAAGGATCTTTTTTTATATCCATCTCTCTCTTAAGCCTGATATATTCTTGTTTCAGCTTCTTAATAGAAGCTACTTCCTTGTTAACCTGAGAATTAAGAGCATCTCTTTGCTTCTTTTTTTCTCTTACCTCTTTTGTAAGAATATTTCTTTTCTCCTTAGAACCAGTAAGCTCTCTAATCCTGCCTTTAATATTTTTTCCAAGACCCTCTCTTTTTCTAAATAAATCTTCCTTACCCCTATTAGTCTTATTAAGCTTCCTTCTAAGCTCAAGAACTTCTTTCTCAGTTCTTTTTAGTTCATCTAATAATTCTTTTATCTCCTTTTCCTCTAGCATTGTATCCTTCCTTAATTATTTGGCAAACCATTTTTTAAAAATAAATAATTTAACCAAACAAAGTTCCTAGTCCTGCAGCTGCTTCATCTGCTGAAGGCTTTTTTACTTCTTCTTTTTTCTCTTTCTTAGCTTCTGCCTTAGGTGCTTCTGCTGGTGCTGGAGCTGCTACTGCTGCTGTCTTAATAGCTTCCTCAATATTAACTCCTTCAAGAGCAGCTACCAAAGCCTTGATACGAGCATCATCTGGCTTAATACCAGCTGCTTCCAAGACTTTCTTAACAGAACCTGCATCAACTTTCTTACCTGATTTATGCAAAAGCATTGCTGCGTATATATATTCCATTTTTACTTTTCCTCCTTTACTTCTTGCTTTGATTGTTGTGGCTTTGCTACAACCTCAGAATCTTTTTTTGATTCTGTTGGTTGTTTAACTTCTTTAACTTCTTCCTTCTTAACTTCTTCTTTCTTTTCTTCAGTTTTTTCTTCTTTCTTTTCCTCTACTTTCTCTTCTCTCTTCTCTTCTTTAACTTCTTCCTTTATCGACTTATCAGGCACTTTAGCTTTCAAAGCCTTGCTCTGGGCTTCTGCTTCTGCTAACTTCTCTTTTATAGTCTCGCTTGTAACAATATTCTTTTCTTTTGATAAAACATAAGCATCATTATGAGCCTTATTCAGTAAAACCTTAATTGTGTCTTTTAATGGCAAGGCAATGAATATTGCCAGGTTAAAGCATTCATTAGCAATCTTCTTAATATTATTAATATATGCTTCCTCATCAACATCAAGAATATCTTTTGTTAATATTTCTCCTTTTTCATAAACAACTACTAAGTCTAATCCTATCTCCATGGGCTCAATACCAAGCCTTGTTAAAAGACTAGCTAGTTTATCATTAACTACATCTCCTTCTCTGGCAACAACAGCATCATTCTTAATAACAACTTTGCCTGCTTCTATCCCTGCTTTTATCTTAAAACTGCCTAGTTCACCAATAATCGGTCCTGGAGTAAAATTAGTAGGACCAGCACTTATCAATATATCATTAGGAGCTTTTTGTCCTGGCTTAATAGGAGCATTACTCTTGTTCTTTTTAATTAGTTTATAAAGAGAAAAAGGATTCTCATTTGTAAATAATAAGGCTGGCATACCCTTAATGTATTGCTCTAATACCTTGATATTCTGTTTTTTACTCTTATTAATTGCTAGCTTAATAAATCTCTTCTTGGTCATAATTAAAACAACTTTTCCTCTTAGCTGAGACCTCATGCTGCCTAACTGCTTAGCAGGCAGGTTTTCCATGTTAATAATCCCAATAATATTGTTCTGATCCATTAAGTCAGCAAGTCTTTGAATTAATTTTTTCTTTGCATCAGGAACACCTTTTCTGCCTTTCTTAGTAACAGGCTTTTTTTCTTCTTCTCCTTCCTTAATAATCTTTACATCTACCAAAATTTCGCCTCCGTGAAATTTTGGAGATTCAAAAATCTCCGATTTTTGTAATCTACCATTTTTATTTACCAAGGGTTATAGGTTTGCTCATGGTAAGCTTAAGATAAACAGCTTGTATATTATTCTTTTCAGCTGGTAAGTGGTGGATTAACTGGTCATATATGAACATAATATTATCAGCTACTTGTTCAACAGGCATATCCTGTGTGCCAGCTCTTAACTGTACTAAAGGAACCTTTTTAGCACTTATCTTCATTGTTTTTTGTAACTTATCATATAAAGCCTTAAGATTAGCTCCTTTAGGAGGAACAACACACCCAGCCTTGGGATTAGGCATTTTTCCTCGTACTCCCAGGAATCTTCCGAAAGTACTAGCTACTCTTGCCATGATATTAGCCTGGGCAACAAAGAAATCATATTGCTTAGCAAGTTTCTTAGTTTTCTTTTTATCATACTTACCAAAATCATCTTGTAAAATGATATGGTCAAAAACCTTCTTTGCTTCATCACCTAGTTCAGGACCAACAAGAGCACAAACCTTAATCTTTTTACCAGTAGAGTAATGCAAGGTTATGAAGAAATCCACCTGGTTATCAAGCTTTTTAAAATCCAGGTCTTTCAAAGCAACAATTAAATCTATTGACTGCTTAAACTTCCTCTCCTTAGATTCCTTTTTTAATTGTTCAAGAGCTTTTAATATTGATTCTTTGTTCATAAAATAACCCTCCTATCGAAATAGTCAAGATGAAGCCATGTTCATCCGGGCATGATTACTAATAGACAAAAGAAGAAATATATTATTTATAAAGGTTTCTGAAATTATCGCCTGTGGTTTCTTCTTGGAGGGTTTTGAGACTGCAAATTATTCCATCTTCTGCTTCCCCCTGCTTGTCTTCTGCCAAAACTCCTCTTGTTATCCCTGATAAATACTTTTTTCAGGAAAGGAGTCTTTATTTCAGTTACTTTTGTTGAACTGTAATCACTCAGGATTCGGGTGAAAGCATCGAAATCCGTGTCGCTTAACAAATTAATCACTTTGCCTTCTTCTCCTGCTCTTGCAGTTCTTCCTATTCTATGTATGTAATCCTTAGAATATTTAGGCAGTTCATAATTATATATATGAGATACATTGTCTATGTGCAAACCCCTGGCAGCAACATCAGTACACACCAATATCTGCACTCTAGCACCATTAAACATTGACATAGTTTTCGACCTCTTGCTCTGGGTAAAGCCACCGTGAATAGCAACTGCATTTACTTTGTTTGCTTTCAGATTCTTTACCACAAAGTCTGTGTTTCTTCGAGTATTACAAAACACCATTACTAATCCTGATTTTTCATTTTTCAACAAATGAATCAGCAAAGCCAGCTTCATGTTTCTCCTGATATTATAATAAACTTGTCTGAGCTTTGCAGGATCAACCAAGTTTCTTGCAGACACCATCACATAGTTATTCATATGCCTTTTTGCTAACTGCCTGATTTGCGGAGGCAGTGTCGCAGAGAAGAATGAGGTTTGGCGTTTCTTTGGGCATCGGCTAATAATTTTTTCTACATCATCAATAAATCCCATGTCCAGCATCCTATCAGCTTCATCTAAAACCAGCATGGTCACTCTGAATAAGTTCACAGTACCCCTGTTTATATGGTCTAATAAACGACCCGGCGTCGCCACTACAACTTCTGCTTTTCTCAGAGCGGTTATTTGATAGTCAATAGAAACCCCTCCGTAAACTGCAATAATACGAAGTCGATTCTTAACAGAGAATTTAACTAAAGAATTCTTAACCTGCTCAGCAAGCTCCCTGGTGGGCACAAGTACCAATGCTTGAATGCCTTTATTTGGCAGAACTGATTCAACGATTCCTGAACCAAAGGCCAGGGTTTTGCCTGAGCCTGTGGCAGATTCGCCGAAAACATCTTTTCCATTCAGAATATGAGGAATTGATAATTCCTGTATCTGTGTGGGTTCGGTAATCTCTTCTTTCTCTATTGCAGTCAGTAAGCAACTGCTCAAATTAAAATCTTCAAATTTCATTTTTTTTCTAACTCCAACACGTTAATACATTTTTCTTATTATTTTAATAACATAACCTGTGTGATTTTATGTTAAATCACATCATATCAAGCACTTCCCTAGAAAAAGCGAAATGTCAGAAACCTGAGCAAGTGCTCTCTCATCAGCAGTAAGTCTATATGTTATTACAGCACAAGACTAACTCATGGTTTATAAAGGTTGTGATAGAAGATTTTCGAATAATGAGCATAGCATTATTAACACTAACCCAAAAACCTCTTAGTTCTTTCTTAATATATATATAAGAATACCAAAGCCTTACCACACAAAATTATTTCTTTTTATACTGTATAATATACCATGCTGCTAGTTGCGCTTTCATATAATGATTGTCTTTTATTTTACGGTAAGGTAGGTTTAACGACCTGCAGTTAGATTTTGAATAGCAAATGCAAAGAGCTGATTCATCAACTTC
>DAOWFR010000100.1 GCA_030637925.1 Methanobacteriota archaeon | reverse complement strand
CCTGTTTTTTCACATTCTTCTAGGAAAGCTTTTTCTTTGCCTTTAATCTCGCTATACCATTGACTGGTTTGTAAAGTATTACTCACAAGCCTTTTCACGCTCTGGGTTCTAAGGTTCTCTGCTATAATGATATTGCATAAGTCTCTTCTATGTTTTAAATCCTTTATCTTGTATAATTCAAGAGCAACTGTCATGCTCATGGTCTTGTTATAAACCAGTTGCTTGGTTCGTTTATCAAGCTCTAAGAATTTCATGTACTTTCGAACCTCTGCTGGCCTCATTCCCATAAATGCTTCTATCTCTTTTGCAAATTCTTTTTTTGAATACTCCTTTGCTTTCTTTTTTGCTTCTCCTAGCTGAGTTATTGCCTGTGCTCTTTCAACAGGAGAATCTTTTCTATGAAGGTCTTCTGCTAATTGTATTATATAGCATGATAAATCATCTAAATCAGCTATAATTGCTGGTATTTCTTTTAGCTTAGCTTTTTTTGCAGCTCTCCATCTTGATTCTCCCACCATAATCCTGTAATCTCCTTGCTTTGTCTTTCTTGGAACAATAATTATGGGCGTGAGAACACCTATCTCTTTTATATTATTAGCAAGGTTTTTTATGTACTCTCTGTACTCTGGTATGTTGGTTCTTCTTGGCTGATTCTTATCCTTGTAAATTCTGTCAAGGCTTATGCTTTCTTCTTTTGCTTTTTTTATAAGGTTTGTTGCTGTTTCTCCATTACTATTTATTTCCCTTTCCTTAAGGATAATCTGCAAGATATGCTTTTTTCTCTTTGGATGCAGAGCATCTTCTAATCCTTGTTCATTATAAGTTCTTATTCTTTGTTCAAGAGTACCAATATATTTAGATACATCTCCTATTACTTTTCCTAGAACCCATTTATCAAGCTTAGCCTTTCTTATTACTTCCTTGGCTTCTTTTCTTTCTTCAAGCAAAAGGAATAAGCTTCTTAGATAAGAAGCAGCTTCTCTAAGATTAGAAGAATAATCCTTAATCTTATCAATGATATAAGAGTCCTGGTCTTGTTCCTGAACCATTAATTCAAGGGTTTCAGGAACTTCTCTGCTCCTTTTAAGGTCTGATACAAATTTACCAACTTCTTTTGCATTCTTTAAATCTCCTGCTAAGACCTTGTTCAGAGCTTCTCCTTGTTTTTCCTTATCCAGACGGCCTATCTGAACACCTATTGTGTAACTTATTTTTCCTTGCTCTACAGTTCTTTTAACTCCTTGTTCAAGATTATTATAGTAATGTGCTTCCTTAACATTTGTTGAAGGACGATTTATCATACGAGCAAACTCATTCTGACTAAAAGTCTTGCCTTCAAGACGTTCAACAAGTTTCTTGGTTCTTGGTATTGATTCAGCTTTTCCAATAGAATCAATTGGTTTTTTTATGTTCTCTGATAATTGTATCTTTGATACTTCCTCAGGTATTAGGTTTTCATAAATAACACACTTAATCTTTTTAAGCTTTACATACATAATTGCATAGTATCTTCTCTGACCAGCAACTAGTTTATATTCCCCCTTAACCACATCCACAATAACTGGTTGTATCTGCCCTACTTCTTTGATAGAATCAGCCAGTTCCACAATATCCTTCATAGAGAAGTTAGTTCTATAATTTTCCAGAAGAATAATTTTTTCTATGTCTAATATTTTAGTACCAATCCTCTTATCAACTATTCTTTTTGGTTGAGTCATTTTTCAAAATCAAGTTTTATCTGAAGCCTTTCTCGTCTTTCTTTTTCTCTTTGCTTTTTTTCCAGGTATCTTTTTCTTTTCTTCTTTTTTATTTTGTCTGCGTTTTTCAAAGGTACTTCTTCCTGAAACCCTTTTTTTGGCCTTAAGCCTGGGATTCCACAGTTTGAGCACAGTGATTGTATTATTGGTGGTACAACTGCACACACACCTAAGTTAGGATTTCTTTTCATTATTAGCTGTTTGTAGAAGGGATGTATGTCAAGAGGGTAGTAAAAGTTCTTGGTTCCTATTTTAATGTACCCGTTTATGTCTGCGCTGAATAGATTTTTTCTTCGGCGCACTTGCTTTAGGTCTCTAGTTAGAATGAGCGGGGCATCTGTAAATTCTTTTAAAATTTTCTTGCTGTTTGCCCTGGAAAGAAGAAAATATGTAGGTATCTTGTCTTTTTGTCCCATAATATATGCTTTTGTAACATTTTCAAGTTTTTGGTCTAAAGGATGCTTTGTCATGTCTGTCAGCACGTATCTGATAACCCTTACTCCTGCTTCATGAAATTTTCTTGCTGAGTCTACCATTCTTACTTCATTTGTAAATCCTTTCTTGCATATCCCTGGTGAGAGTTCATCTTTATCTATGCTTATTAATAAGGTTGAATTACATTCTTTCAAGATTTTTGCGTCCTCATTTCTGAATAAGGGTGTTTTTGTTGGTATCACGCTTATAACTCCTTCTTTGTAAGCACCTACTACTGCTGCAAGAAGCGAATCCATTAATTCAGGTATAAAGTTCTCTGTTCTTTGACCAAACCTTAGAGCCCTTATTTTTCTTCCTTGTTCTACAAAGTCTTGTTTGTGTTTTCTTATTTGTTCTCCAACAGTTTTTTCATCAGCATAGAAGTATCCAGCTGCAAAGTTTCTTCTGTTCACAGGCCTGGCATAGCAGTAAGAGCATCCATCCCAGGGGTTGAATAAGTAGAGTTCTTCACCTTTTGAGTTAAGAACTTTCTCAGCATAAGCAGGGCACCCGCTCACAAAATCAATTGTTAGGTTTAGGATGCAGTAATCAGGGTGTAGTTGTGTTTTTGTTCCTCTTGTAATATCGATATGGCCTGGACTTCTGAATTGTGTTGGAAGAAGCACTTCATCGACTAGGATTAATTTACTCTCAATATCTCCTTTTCCTATCTTTTCTTCTCTTCCTTCGTAGTGATCGCATATATCTGCTATTGACTGCAACCTTATCTTGCTCTGTTTTCCTTTGAATTCTTTTTGTGTTCTGTAATCAACACCTGCTTTTCTTTCTATTTCAGCAAGTTTTTCTTCTCTATGCAAACCATGGTTTTTAATGATACGTTCAACATCTGTTATTCTCACATTATCACCTTTTGTCTCTGTGTTCACTCTGCTGGCGAGAAGGTTGTATGCTCTGTAAAAATCTAAAGGGTTTTTTAAAATGAACAAGTCTATGGCTTTTCTTTGGTTAGTATATATGATTTGGGCACATCTATGCGTGAGAGGTTCTAATTCTGGAGGAATCGCTACGTGCAGTCTTCGTGTTCTTGAGTAAAAAGAGATGAAGCCATCCCCCTCAACCCGCCAAAGCTTAGCCTTAACCATTATAGCCAAGAAAAAACCTTTCCATTAAAAACATTTCTATTTAGAAGTGGTTAATCTATCTTTTCTGCTCAAGCCTTTGCAACACTAATAAGTCTTCTGTTGTTAATTTCATGCCTGTCTTCATCTTCTTATCAATCTCTTTTCTTCTCTCATCAAGGCTCTTCCTCTCATGCTCTCTTACACTTTCCTCAAACTCTATCTTGTTCTCTTCAAGCTTTACCTTTACTCCTCTTAATGCTCCAAGCTT
>DAOWFR010000002.1 GCA_030637925.1 Methanobacteriota archaeon | reverse complement strand
TTAGCATCATTCTTTAAGAGATTATCAAGATTCTTTAATCTATCCTCTTGAAACTTTTTCTTAATATTCTTCTTTACCAAATCAAGGTTTTCACGAATAAATTTTATATCTAACAAAATTTCACCTCGATATATCTTACAATTTGGATGAAATTTTGGGAGATCCCAAAAATTTCATTTTTGTTATCAAGCATTTTTAGAATATAAAGGAGTTTGGGAGTTTAAATATTTTGCTCTAAAAACAATTACGAGCTCCCTCTTACCTCTAACTGCTCGCCTGCCTGTACTGCTTTGAGAATGATTCTTCCAATTTTATTAAACTTGATAATCTTGATTATGCTCTTTTTAGAAGCAGTTGCACTTAATAGATAATCCCCACCTAAATATATGTCTACTTCTTTGTAAGCATTCTCAGGACTAAGCCTTAGTAATATGTTTCTTTTATCAATCTTTACTTGGTATGGCAAAGTATCTGTTCTTTCCTCTCTTTTATCATGCTTTTTTTGAGCTCCTTCTATTACTTCAATGCTTAAGCCAAGCTTATCCTCTATTGCATCAATAGTTTGGCCTTGTCTTCCTATAAGCCTTGATTTTCCTCCAAGAGGAACATATACCCTGCACTTGTTATCTGAGAGCATCTCAACCTGTGCTTTACTAGCATACCTGCTTATCTCATTTTTTATGGTTTCTTCTGCTAGTTTTCTTGCAGGAGTGCTTTGCTCTGGTCCTACAGGAATAACAACTGTTTGCTCTCCATAAGTATATATTTCAAATTCTAGTCTGCCTGTGTTAAAATCATTAACTATTACTACTGGTCTTGCAAGGTCTGCTTCTGTCATGCCACTAGGAACTTTTACTTCCATGTTAAGAGAGAAAATCCTGTCAATTGCTCCATTGGTTATGAATATAACAGTGTCAATAATATGTGGTATTACCCCAAGCTCTATTCTTCCAATAAACCTTTGTATTGCATCTATTGGCTTTGTTGCATGGATTACTCCTATCATACCAACACCACTTAATCTAAGGTCTGAGAATAATCTAAAGTCTACTGTGTTTCTCATCTCATCAAAAATAGTATAATCAGGCCTGCTAAGCAACAAGATGTCATGTATTTCCTGGCTACTTCCATAGTTCATTGAGTACTGGGTGACTTCATCACTAAGAGTAAGGTCTCTGGGTGATTCTATGGTCTTGATAACCTTTTTCTTTTTAAGATAATGCTCTGCTAGTGCTTGTGCAAAAGTGGTTTTTCCATGTCCAGGAGCACCTGCTATGAGTATGCCCTCTGCTTTTCCATCAATCCTTTTCTGAATCTTTTCATTAAGCTTATATTCGCTAAGAGAGAGCTTTTTAATAGGCTTTACAGCTGTTATCTCATAACCATCAGCAAAAGGAGGTCTTGTGATTACAATCCTGTAATTAGCTAGTTGGATAATGGTTGAGCCTCTTCTGTCAACTTCTATGAAGCCGTCAGTTCTTGTGCTTGTCTCTTCTGTTACTGCCTTGGCAAGTTCTTTAACTGCTTCTCTGTCAAGGGTTTCCTTGGCTATCTCTACATACTTCCATTCACCAGGCATTCCTTTTTTTGCCTTTATTGAGCACCCCTCTTTTATGTGAATACTCATGGTTGTTTTGTCAAAGTATTTCTCTAGTATGAAAGGCTTTTCTTCTAATTCAAACTCATAAAGAATAACCTTTATGCCTTTGCTCTCAGCCACAAGGCTTTGCACTTTATCAGCTGTCACAAGAATTGCTTTTTCATTAGCAGCAAGTTTCCTTATCAAAGAATCAATTTCTCCTGTTTTTGCATGCTTTATCTCAAACTCAGTAGGTCTTTTGCCTCTAAAAACAACCCTAACGTTTTGTTTTCTTCCAAGCTCTCTGAGTTTTTTTACTTCTTCTAATCCAAGATAACCTGTTTCTCTGTTCTTATTAGCCTGGCTCTCAAGCTCTGCCATAACAGCCTCATGAATAATAATAGTGTTTGGCTTAAGCTTTTTCTTCTTAATCTTCTTAGATAGTAAGCCCTCTATAATTATGCTTGTGTCAGGCACTAGTTTTAGTGCTCTTGGTAATTTTTTTCTTATGATTTTTTTCTTTGCCATTTTTTACCGCCAGAGAGGCTTTATTTGAGAATAATCAAGGATTTATAAAGGTTATTGAAGAAATGTTGGATTTTAAATGTTCCTAATCCACTTGCTTATCTTATAGTCCAGGATATTCAACCACATAATTATTTTCTGTATAAAGGTTGGGTTGTTAAGGTTTATTAAGAACTCTTTTTGTACTTTATATTCATTACCTTGCTCATCCTCATAGCTGATAGTTATTTTAAAGTCATTCTTGTTTAGTTTTAAGTACTTGCCTCTGAGCAATACTGTGAACTGGTAATCACGTTCTAGAATTAGTACATCCCATTCCTCATGCATTAATTCATGCTCAACTCTTATGTTAACATTTCTTGGCTGTGTATTGGATTTCTTCTTAACAAAGAACTTTATTTGTGATAATTCTTCATAAGAAATGCTTTTAGGAAAGCTCAGGTTTATTATTTCTAGTAATGGCTTGTCTTGTATTTCTATTGTGGTATAATAAGATTTTTTTATAAGCTCATTCTCTGCTTTGAACATAAGAGTCTTTACTCCCAAGCTCTCAAACTTCTTTGTGTATTCAAACCTTGCTATCCCTCTTCTTGGTACTCTGCTAGTTCCACACTCATCATCAAAGCACACTCTTAACCTTGTAAGAGTCTCTGCTCCTTTATTATCAACAACACAAGTAATATTTACAGGCTCATTTAAATATATCTTATCTTTGCTAGCAGAACAAGTTAAAAGAACATCCTTTGAATAAGGCTTTTCTTCTGCTTGCTCAGTAATCATGAATAATCCCATGTACTCTTCTGAATAAACCTTTCCCTGCTCTACTGCTCTGAAACTAGTCTCTGTTTGTTCTCCTCTACTAGCTGTTAGTTTTAAAGGAAAAGTGTATATAAAACCAGACTTTAAATTAGGACTTACTCTTAGCATCCAGTAAAGCTTTTTCTCTTCTCTAGGAGCCAATAATACTGATTTAAAATTATGATCAAGAACTTCTACTTCATTTACATTTGCCAAGGAAATCCTTGTAGTAACATAGTAGGAATGAGGATTCTTCACATCCAGGATTAAGAGGTTATATGAGCCAAACCCTGTTTCTGGCTCTGCTATTTCTGCCTTTAAATCTATTAATGGTTTAGCCTTGTAACCATATTTTATAATATTAACATCAAAGTCAAGCTTGCCTGGCTTAATCTCTGTGTTCCTGCTTCTGCTTGCATAATTAACACTTACCTCTTTTGAATCAAGACTGGTTTTTAGTTTTATATGAGTAGTGCCAATAAAGCCAAGTTCCTTGTAAGTTACATCAAAGACTACCCAGCCAAATCCTGGGAAATAAACCTCTGCCCATCCATGAGGACCCCAATTCTGATTCTGCAAATTAATATTAGAGTAAGATATTCCTGTTACAAACCTTGCTGGTATCCCAAGACTCCTGCACATAGAGATGAACAAACTAGTAATCTCATCACACACACCTTTCTTATTCTCTAATACCCAGCTGGCTTTCTGAGTAGCCTCTGCTGTTAGGGTTGATAAGTCATACTCAACATTATGCTCAACCCATTCAGCAAGCTTAAACACAGTTCTGTAAAGGTCATCCTCTCCCTGCACAATACTAGAAGCTATTTGTCTTATCTTATCATTGATATCAATTATTTCCTGGGGTTCAAGATACTTAGAATAAGCAGGGTCTAAGTCTTTTATTGGAAAAACAATCTTTTTACTCACTCTTTTGAACTCATTCTTAGTGGTTAGTCTTGATTCTTCTTCTATGCTAAAGCTTGTTATTGAAGGTTTTTCCCATTCAAACAAGAAACCTTGTTCTTCTCTTAATTCTGCTCGTGGCTCTGTTGTTATATAATCAACTGCCTGTCTATAATCCTCTCTTGGATACCAGGTTAGTTCTGCAGACACATAATCTATGTAAAAGTCTTTTTCAGTAGGCTTAACATCAAACTCATTAGTGATAATAAGCTCTAAGTCAAGGGAATGATAATCAAATAATTCATTATTCTGAGCAAGAGCTAGGAGTGGTAGTAAAAGGATTGCAATAGATAGTAAAATATATTTTCTTAGCATATTCCTTTAGTTGCTGTTCTGGTTTTTAATATTTTGCTATAATAACCAAAAATTTTTAAAAACCCTGATTATTCATACCCTTTAAGGGATTAGTAAATCAGATTTAATAATGCCCCGGTCGCATAGTCTGGTATTGCACTGGATTGCTAATCCAGGCCCTTTGGGCTCATGGGTTCAAATCCCATCCGGGGCGCTATTCTTCATTCTAAAAGTTCCATCGCAACTTTTTTAAAGCAATGATTATCACTTAATTAAACCAATAGCGGGATAGGGCAGCCAGGAGTGCCCGTCGGGCTCATAAGTTTTGTGAAACCCGGAGGTCGAAGGTTCAAATCCTTCTCCCGCTATCATTAATAGTTACCTTTAAATACTTGTTTTTTCAATTCTGAATTTCTATGGTTGAAACAGATAATGT
>DAOWFR010000062.1 GCA_030637925.1 Methanobacteriota archaeon | reverse complement strand
TTTCCATGCTTTTTTCTTGCTCTTTTTTTGGTGAGTCTTTAGGCTTTTTTGGAGTCATGTTATACCCTTAATTTACACTAGATTTATCGTCGATAAATAGTAAGTTTTAGAGCTTTATAAGAGTTGTGATTTTTGATAATATTTTCTATATTGAAAAGATGGGTGGATTTTGGTGAAGAATAGGTTATAAATAATTATATCCAATTAAAACTTAGAGAATAATTTACCTACCATACATTTTATCATATTTTTTCAAAGTGTGTTCGATCAATGCAGATATTTCCTCTTCTGTTTTTAGCAAAGCAAGCAATTTGAATCTGATTTCTTTTACTTTTTCTTCCCTCTTTTTCTGGTCATTGTACTCAAAATAACTTAGTTTTATTATATCACTATGAATTTCATTTAGCCTATCTTTTATTGTTGGATGTCCAAACATAGTATCACCTATACATATATTATAATAATACTATTTAAATCTTTTTCAAAATCCTGCTCTTCTTAATATTAGAATGAATCTTAAACCTGCGACCACAGTAGACACAAGTCTTAATGCTGCTGGCAATCTTTTTAGGATTGGTTTTCTGCTGGTGCTTGCACTTAGGACAGACTACAATTAAGGTCATGTAATGAATAAAAAGAAAACAGGTTTATAAATCCTGCGTTGATAGGTGTCCAGTGAGTTTAGAAACATTTTTATAGTCTTAAATCAAGAATTAGAATAATAAACTTATATTCATAAAAAGGAGGTTAAAATATGGCTGATAAAACCAATTACAGCTTTGCAATCATTGCTTTAGTAGCTATAGTAGCCATAGTAGCAGTAATTAGTTTAGTAATTATGTTCAGGGAGGCAGGGGTAGAACCAACAACAATATTAATAGATGATGAAGGAAATATTATTGGAGAAGCAAAAGGAGAAAAAGGGAAGAGTGCAATAAAAACATGTGCTTCTTTTTGTAAGAAATATCCTGGAAATCAATGTACTGATTGCTGTTCAAACTATCTTGGTCCAGAAGTAGCTTATCAGATCTGCTATGGTAAAGATTGGAAAATAGGCAACTAAAGTCCATATTAAACATCATTTTTGTTATTCTTTAATCAATCCAAATCTTTTTATATAAGCATATTCAAGTAATATTCTATGGTCCTTGAGCACTTATTCCCTGAGAACTGGCTTGAGAAAAAGGTTGGTTATGCTTTTCTTATTGCAGTTATCTATTCAACTGTTGGGATTATTGTTGCTAGGTTATTATTTGGTGCTAATTCAGGCATTGTCTCTGTAATATTCACTTCTCTGCTTATTCTTCCTTATCTTCAGAAGATGTTTAAAAAAGAAGAACGTGAGGAAGAGAATGAAAAAAGAGCTTCTTTAAAACAATTAGCTTCTTTGAAACATTTTTTTAAGAACAACCAGGCTATAAGGGTTTATTTTAGTATTTTTCTTGGAATCTTCTTAACATATGCTTTTTATTCTTTTATTCTTCCTCAGCTTGGGATTAACACTTTTAATATTTTTAAGGAGCAGTTGTTTGTTGACCCTGCTCTTAGAGGCAGAGCTTTTGGTATGAGCACTTTCCTAAGTATTCTTACTAATAATTGGTGGGTTTTGCTGGCTTGCTTTTTATTAGCCATTATAGCAGGTGATGGTGCTATTTTCTTTATAACATGGAATGCTAGTAGTTGGGGAGCCTTGTTTGGTTACAGAGCATTAACAGCAGGCTTGTATGCTGGTGAAAACCCTTGGTGGTACTTGTTCTTAATCTTAATCATAACTTTGCCTCACTTAATCCTTGAAGGAGGAGCATATATATTATCAGCTATTTCAGGAGGAATTATATCTAATGAGATTATAAAGGAGAAATCAGATATAAGAAACTTTATTTTGTATGTTATTTTTGGATTTGCTCTGATTGTTCTTTTCAGATTTATTTACAAGTATGGGTTTGGAATAACAAGTCCTTTAGGCTTTAGTTTAATCAGCATTGTAATAATAACAGCTATGATTTATATGATTAGAAGGCTTTTTCAACAACCAAAACTCAAAAAAGTATTTATTAATAATTATACCTTATTCATAATAGCAATTATTGTGTTTATCATAGGAGCTCTTGTAGAAACTTTTGTTCTTGATAATGTGACTATTCTTAGTAAAATTTATGTGTTTAGTTTATTGTTTGGATAGAACTTTCATAACAACAACTCAGAATAATCCATCTGCTTAACTTTTTCTAAGGATTCATCAAAGTTCTCAGCTTTTTCTTTAAGAACAGAAAGCATTTCCTTAAAAGTATCATGACTTACTAGACTCCAAACTTTCTCCTTTGGAACATTTCTTAAGAGCTTAAACAAATTCCTCTTAGGCCTCTCACTTGCATAAGGGCAGTTACAAGGAATAGCAAGGATGCCTGCTTTCTTTAGAATATCATTTATTTCTAACCTGTTAAAAACAAGCATTGGTTTGATAAGAGTTATTCCTGAGTCTATTTCTAGTTTAGGAAAGAATCTTGAGAAATGCTCTAACTGAGCATCACTAATAGTAATGTTCCTTAACTTATCATAATTAATCCCTTTTTCAATTAATTCTTTGTCACCAATACCAAACAATTCAATAAAATAAGCTAATAAGTCATAATTATTATGTCCTGTGGCAATGATTATGTTATCTTTTTTCTTATTATCAATTACTTCAGCAATTATCTCTCTGCGGACCTCTTTGCACACAAAGCAAGGCTTGTCTGCTTTTTCAAGTTCTTCATAACTTCTTTGAGCAATTATGGATTCAAAAGGCTTAAAATATTTTTCAATATGCCTTACTTTTTTATTAATTTCATCTTTGTTATTTCCAAAAACCATCTGTGGAAAAACAACATTAAAGTATTCTAATTCTAAATCACTCCTTTTCCTAGCATATTCTCTGAGTAAAAAACTCATAGCAGTTGAGTCCTTGCCACCAGAATTAAGAATAAATACAAAAGAGTTTTCAGGGATTAAATTATATTCTGAAATCTGGGTTTTAAAAATATTAAAATAATCCCTTAACTCCATTGTTCTGAGGCTTTACTTTTCTTTCTTCTCTTCTTCTGCAGGTGCTTCTTTGGTCTCTTCTTCTTTTTCTTCTGGCTTCTCTGCTTCTTCCTTAGTTTCCTCTTCTGCAGGTTCTTCTGTAGTCTCTTCTTTCTTCTCTTCCTCTTTCTCTTCTGTTTTTTCTTCTTCCATTTCCTTATTCACCTCCTCCTGTCTTTTAAATAACTCGTCTTGGTCAAGCTCATCATTCCTTTTGCTAAGCTTATCAATCCTTTCGTCAATACCATTAATAAAACTTTCGTCAGGCTTATTATCTTCAACAGTTACCTTTTCTTCTTCACTCTCTACTTGTTTTTCTTCATCCACAACCTCTAAATCACCAAGCCT
>DAOWFR010000044.1 GCA_030637925.1 Methanobacteriota archaeon | reverse complement strand
TTAATAATAAAGGAGGTGGATAAAAAATGTTAACTGAAAAAATTAAATCAAATGAAAAAAAAGAAGTGAAAAAACAAAGCAAATTTTTAGCAAAACTAGGATGTGCTACATTAGCAACATACATGATGTTAGTAGGGCTAAAGGCATTACAACCAAAACCTGAACCACCACACATGAAAGACATATACCAACTAACACACATCCAAATAAACGGAACCTGTGTTTATGAAGATGAATATTGGGGGCAATATGACCAAAATACAAAAAAGAAGATTACAAGCGTATACATTGACAGCGACAATAACGGGGCTCCAGAAAGCGGATACACAGTCTTTCCTGAAGGAGGGGTAATTACTAAAAAATACTCTAATACGCGCACATTAAAAGACATAATAGCACCTACAAGTACTGAGTATCATATTAATGAATAAAAACATAAATTATTTTTTTATTTTAATATTATCTTATCAGCTATTACTTCTTTTTCTCCTTTGTACTCTTTTGTCTTTCCTATCACCTCAACCTTTTGGCCTTTGCTCAGGTTTATGTTATCAAATATAATCACTGTTATTGTTTCTTGTTTTTTTATATTAATAATTGCAAAGTCTTCTTTATTAGTTACTCTCTCAACAATCCCTGTTATTCTTACTGTCTTATCTTCTTCTAACTCTTTGGCTTCGCTAATATCTATTTCTTGTAAACCAGTTGTCTTTAGGATTATTACAAGTATTGCTAAGCCTATAATACTGGTTATTAAGGCTATTCTTAAGAGCAATGAATCCTTCATAAATTCTTGTTTTAAAAGAAGTTATTTATTAAATGTATAATAGAAAAACCGGAGAGATTACGATAATAAAGTATCTGAACTAGGAAGGCTCTGTTAACATGTATTCTATTATTTGTTCAAGCTTAGAATTAGGTTGAATCTTTCTCAGATTCTCAATGATTATTTCCTTGTTTTCACCAAGTCTTTTTATAACAACATCCTTACCCCACTTATAAACAGAAGTTTTCTTCTTAGAATCCACACCAACTGGTTTTCCTGTAATTCCAGGGTTACTCTTAACATCCCTTAAGTCATCAAAGAACTGGTAGCCAATGGACGCACTAAACCCAATCTCATTCAGATAGTCTAAGTATTCTTTTTTCTTAAGAAGATAAGCAGGTAATACACTGACCAAGTGAAACAAGGTGTTTTTTTGAAACATAGAGTCTAGTAACTCATTATCAGTTTTTTCTTTTCTTAAATCTATTTCTTGCCCTCTTAACATTCTCTTAATTGCATTATGTACTAATGGCTCTATTTCTTTAGAATCATTAAGGTGTTCGCGTGCATTCTCATAAATAAGGCATTGGCCATTAATCCATAAATACGGACTTGCAAGATTTGCCTTATCTTCTCCATACTTAGAATGAGTGGATTCCTTCCCTTTTCTTGTATCAGAATTATCCATGCAAGGAAGATCATCAAGTATTAGGGAAGCATGGTGAATAAGTTCAATCCCAACAACCCCTTTTAAGAAATTTGATTGTTCCCCCTCTAACATTTTATAAATTTCTAAACCAATCATACTCCTGTACCTGCGTCCTTCTGGATAAATAGTATAAGCTGCTGCTTGATGATGAACATATTCTGATGAGGAATCTTGTTTTAGATTAGACTTGATTGCTTTATTAATCAATTCTTTTTGCTGCTGGACATATCCCTCAATATCATTCATATAAAAAAAGAAAAGCATTAGCCTTATAAAATTTGCTGAACTTCACTCTTCTTTATCTTTCCTAACCTTTTTCTTTAAATACCCAAATATCATTAAGACAGAGATTACTATGATTAATAACCCAACAACTGAAAGTGCATTATTATCCTCAGAGCTTAGCATAGCAGGTCTTTGAAGACTGGGCTCAACAGGACACATGTTCTCAGGAGCACACTCAGGCCCAAAACAACAGCTCTCAGAGATTACAAAACCTGTTATGCCTCCTCTTAACAAGAAAATGCCAAAGAGTATGAATAATGCTAATAAGATTATTTTGTTTCTCATAACAAGTATTCTTTGATTTAGAAGTATTTAAAGGTTGCTAGTTTTTTTAGAGTTATCATTCCATCTTTCAGAGTAACCTTTATAAACACCTTCTCATTCTCTTGCTCGTATTATGGTGAGTGAATTTAATTTTAAAACCACTGCTGAGATTAAGACTTCTAAGAAGATTAGTGAGCAGGTTATTGGCCAGGAAGAGGCTGTTAAGGTTATTGAAAAGGCTAGTAAGCAGAGGCGTCATGTATTATTGATTGGTGAGCCTGGTACTGGTAAGAGTATGCTTGGCATGGGTTTGGCAGAATTACTTCCAAAAGAAAAGCTGGTTGATATAATGGCTTTTCCTAATCCTAATGATGAGAATGCTCCTCTTATAAGAACTGTTCCTAGTGGCAAGGGAAGAGAGGTTGTTGCCAGGGCCAGGATTCAGGGTTCTGGCTTGTTCAAGGGACAGAACCTTTTCATATGGGTTATTCTTATTGCTGCTTTATTCATTCCTTACTGGGTCTGGAAAAACAACATATTTAACCTGGGAGAAACAGCTAATGCAATTATCTATGCTTCTTCAATGATTACTTTCATAGTCATTGCTGTTGTTTTTATGCTCTCAGTAACAATGGGAAAAAGAGCTGGACTACAAGGTGGCAAGACCAGTGTTCCAAAAGTCATTGTTGATAATTTTAAAAAGAAGAATGCTCCTTTTCTTGATGCTACTGGTGCTCATGCAGGCGCTTTACTAGGAGATGTATTGCATGACCCTTTTCAATCAGGAGGACTAGGCACTCCTGCTCATGAAAGAATAGTTGCTGGCATGATTCACAAGGCTAACATGGGTGTTTTATTTGTTGATGAGATTGCTACTTTACAGCCTCATACACAGCAGGAATTATTAACTTCTTTGCAAGAAGGCAAGTATTCTATTACTGGTCAGAGTGAGCGTAGTGCTGGTGCAATGGTTAGAACAGAGACTGTTCCTTGTAATTTCATTCTTGTGGCTGCTGGTAACATGGAAACTGTTAAGCACATGCACCCTGCTTTGCGTAGCAGGATTAGGGGTTATGGTTATGAGATTTATATGGAAGAGACCATGCCTGATAATAAGGAGAACAGGTGGAAGTATGCTGTTTTTGTTGCTCAGGAAGTGAATAAGGATAAGAAGATTCCTCATTTTAGCAGGGATGCTGTTAATTATATTGTTGAAGAGGCCAGGAGAAAAGCTAATAGAAAAGGTCATCTAAGCCTTATATTCAGGGAAATTGGTGGATTAATAAGAGCTGCTGGTGACATTGCTGTTGAGGAAAAAGCAAGGGTTGTTGAGAAAAAGCATATTGTCAAGGCAAAGGTTATTGCTCGTAGCTTGGAAGAGCAGATAGCTGATAAATATATTGAGAAGAAAAAAGAGTATAATGTTATTGTTACTAGTGGCAAAAAGATTGGAAGGGTTAATGGTCTTGCTGTTATTGGTAGTGGAAGCACTTATTCTGGTATTATTCTTCCTATTGAATCAGAGGTTACTCCTGGTGGCAAGCAGAAAAGTATTATTGCTACTGGTAAGCTTGGAGAGATTGCAAAAGAAGCAGTAACCAATGTTAGTGCTATTATTAAGAGATACTTTGGTGAGAGTATAAAAGGAAAATATGATATCTATGTCCAGTTCTTGCAGACTTATGAAGGAGTAGAAGGTGATAGTGCAAGCATTGCAGTGGCTACAAGCATTATAAGTGCTCTTAAGAAGATTCCTATAAAGCAGGATACTGCACTTACTGGCAGCTTAAGTGTTAGAGGAGCAGTTCTTCCTGTTGGCGGTGTTAGTTCAAAAGTAGAAGCTGCTATTGATGCTGGCATAAAAAAAGTTATTGTTCCAAAAAGCAATGTACAGGATATTGTTGTTGACAAGAAAAAGCTTGATAAGATAAAGATAATCCCTGTTGATAACATAAGCCATGTATTAAAAGAAGCTCTTGACTGGAAAGGCAAGCAACAAGTTCTAAAGAAGATTATGATGAGTAATGGAAGGCAGTGATTAGCACCATAGTTTTTTAAATAAAAGGATTATTCTCTTCTAAAAGTGTCGCTTGAAAAGATTCCAAAAGTAGAATTCATCTATGAACCAATAATCTGTAATGACAAAGAAATTCGTGAAGCTTATGAAGGAATTATTGGTAATTACAATTTTACATTATTCTTGGATTGTTCACAAGAAATATTACTTAGAGGTTTTGGGGCTATAAACTATGATACTTGGGAGAAATGTTATTACATGTTTATGAATCCTAAAGTTTTTCCACCAGGAACAGAAATAAAATATTGGGAACCACCAGTAGCACATGAGATGTATGATTTAATTGAAAATTCACATGAAAGAAGAGAAGCTTCACATGAAAAGGCTAATGAATTTGAAGCAAGTTATTGTATAAGTCATCTTACTGAAAAAGAGCAAAAAAGATATTTGGATATAACTACATTTATTCTAGGAAAAAATGATTCTAAATTTAAATTTCTTGAAGAACGTTTAGGGTAAGTGTGCTTTTTGTACTATTGTCAACAAATAGTATATTGTCAACAATTTGTATATTCATCTTTAAAGGTTTTGGTTTGGCAGAAGATAAGAAACAGTATTTTAATCTCAAATTAAAGATAACTTAAATTTATCTTGAGCTGTTTTAAAAGCATCTTCTTCTGAATAATTGAGATAGCTTGTAAGAAAGTTTATATAGCGTATTGCATCCCAAACATTACCTATTTTGGTTTTTTTAGCTCTTGAAATCCTAAGTGCATTTTCATATGTTCTCATCTCTAATTGAAGCGATTCTTGCATGCTAGCCATAAAATCAGGAGTTGCCGTATACAGAATCATTCTTGATTTTTTAACTATATGTTTAATAACATCTAAGGATTTTTTATGATCTAAACTATAAGACATAATAGAGGAACCCCCACCATAACCTCTTGCTATTGTAACATCAACAAAGGACTCAAAACAAACACCTGCTAGGAATTCTCTGTTAGGCTCTTTTTTAACAGGAGCAAATTGTACTAAGTTGCCTTTATAGGTTTGGGTAAAATCAGATAATGAATCCTGAAGTATGCCTTGGACTCCTAAGAGATGCATCTTTTCATATTGAGATTTAAGAAGATGATCATCAATATTCTTTTCTAATGACATACCCCTGACTGGAATAATCTAATTTATATAAAAGTTTTTATTTAATCTATTTTAAAATGGTAACTGTAATTCTTGGTTATTGTTCGCAATCCTTTCGTTCTCCACAAGACAAATGTTCGCGTGAAGCTTAAATAAACAAATAATTATTAAACAATTATGAAACACGAGTTCATAAGCATTAACAACACAATCCAGGACTATGATGAGTATGTGAAGAATGTTATACTCTTAAAGAACTACTTGAAGAACAAGGTAAAAGAATTACTCTTTCAGGAAGAATTTGTATTAACAAGTAATAAGAACAACACTTATCATAAGGCAAGCTTAATCTTTTATAACAAGGAAAAAGACTTGGAAGTAGAAATAAGTATTGGGAAGAAGAATAAAGAAGTATTTGTGTGAAATAAACAAAACATTTATATATTAATATTGTGTTAATAAGATATTAATACAATGTTAAGGTGATATTATGGTACAGGCAATAATAAGGATAGACGACCACACAAACAGGGTTTTGAATATTGTAAAGGCTAAATTTGGATTAAAAGATAAAAGCCAAGCAATCGAAGTAATGGCTGGTCAATACGAAGAAGAGATTCTAGAGCCAGAATTAAGACCAGAATACATAGAGAAAGCAAAGAAAATAATGAAGCAAAAACCAATAAAAGTAGGTAGTCTAGAGAACTTCAGAAAAAGATACAGGATAAAAAATGTATGAACTTGACCCAAAACCGCACATAGACAGGATATTTAATAAGTTATCGAAGAAAAATCCCAAACAATTAGAAATTATTTATAAAAAACTTACAGAAGTTGTTAAGAACCCACACAGATACAAAAACCTAAGAGTACCATTAAATAAATGGAAGAGAGTGCATATTAACAAACACTTTGTGCTAGCTTTTTCTATAGATGAGAAATCAAAAACAGTAATCTTAGAAGACTATGAGCGCCATGATAAGATTTACAAAGTCTAGCGCCACCTCACATCAACATCATCTGTTCTCTCATAAGGTCTTATATTCGCATCTTTGATACTTGTTCTCATGCCTGCTTTAAACATTTCTAGTCCTGTTACTGCTATCATAGCAGCATTATCAACAAGAAACTCATTTGGTAGTACAAAAGTTTTTGCTCTTCTTTCCTTAGTCATTATTTCACACATTTCTTGTAATCTCTTATTACAAGCAACTCCTCCACCAAGCAATAACTCATTCTTATCTGTATGAGCCATTGCTCTCTCAGCAACTTCTACTAACATGGCAAAAACTGTTTCCTGAACACTAAAGCACAAATCATTTTTTGAGTATTTTTTTGATTTAATCTTTTGTTTTAAATTAGTGCTAAGCCCTCCAAGGCTTATATCCATGCCCTTAACACTATAAGGAAGTTTTATATATTTCCTGCTCATCTTTGCTAAAGCTTCTATTCTTGGGCCTCCTGGAAAGCCTAAATCAAGCTCTCGTGCAAAGCTGTCAAGAAAATTACCAGCACCAATATCTAATGTCTCACCAAAAACCCTGTACTTGCCTGCTTCATAAGCAATAACCTGGGTATTAGCACCAGATACATATAATAAAACAGGGTCTTTTGCTCTTGTAAGAAACCTGCCAATCTCCAGGTGGGCAATACAGTGATTAACACCTATTAAAGGTTTATTTAATAGCAAGGAAAGAGATCTTGCAAGGCCTGCTCCTATTCTAAGAGTATGGCCTAATCCTGGTCCTTGGCTAAAAGCAATCAAATCAACATCCTTTATACTAATGCCTGTTTTAGTAAGGGCTTTTCTAAGAGTAATATCAAGAACCTCTACATGATGCTCTGCTAGTTTTGAAGGGATTAAACCACCAGTCTTAGTCTTATAAGCATTAATTATATTAGAAAGAACTTTCTTATTCTTGTCACTAACAATACTTATTGAAAACGAGTGTGCAGTGCTTTCTATACCAAGACATATCATTCTATCAGAACCGGTTGTGTAGTATTAACAATTACCCCTTCTTGCACAAACCTGGGAATGGTAATGTACTCTACTCCTTTGAACTCCTTTGGAAAGATAAAACTCATCCTGTTAACATACCTGTTCCTAAAGTAAATCTCCACTCCTTTCTCAACATAGTAAAAGATTCTGTAAACATTCATAAAGTCCTGATAATCAGGTATGTCAAGCACAGTGTAAATAATCTGCTTATCAATCCCAATGGTTGTGTTGCCGTGCAGGTACTTAACAAAAGGAGGCTTCACAGTAATCCTTGTAACAGTATCATCCTCTAAGTGAAAGGTTAATCCTGATTCTATTCCACCAATACCTATTTTCCTTCTGTACTCCATATTTTTATAACTCTCATCAGCTGGTATGGTCATCACATCAGGTATGCCCAGCCTCTCAAGAACCATTTCATAAGAGTCTCCTAGCATTACTCCGAAAAAGCTTATCTCCATGCTGGTAAAGTTTCCCATGGTTAAGGTAAATATATCATGCTCTGCTATCTCATACACTGACTCATTCCTAGGAGTATGATTAAAAAAGAATTCTTCAAACTCTTCAGGTTTTTCCTCTATCTTTGTAAGCTCTTCTATCTCTTCATTAAGGCTCTCATTAAAAAGAGTTTCTGGTTCTTGCTCAGTAATAGGCTTGCAGCCAGTAAATAATATTAATGAAATAATGATTAATAAAAAGCTCATAATGATTAGTTCTCTCCTCATAATTATCAACCTCATATCAAATCCTAAGAATAATTAGTTATATAAAAAGGTTTGCATGGGTTTAAGAAGAATTAAAGCTTAAATAAACGAAAACTATTTATAACCAAAAAACATTCGTCTATCTCGATGAGAAAAAAAAAGGATGGGGAGCACAAAGAATTCTTATCAGAAGACGAAGAGGATGAGTTAGAAGAAGAACTTTATGATGACTGGTTCTAGAAGCTTAGTTACCTTTTGACTGGTATTTCATCTCTACTAAGTATTCATCTTTTTTCAGCCCTGGAATTTGCCCTATCTTCTTCACGTTTTTAAAAGTTAAGAATCCCGCAGGTATTTGCAGTGCTATATCTTTACCTTCTGCTGGGATTTCACCAATTTGCACTAATAAGATTTCCAAATCACTAGGGTGCATTGATATTTCTAAGTCTCCTGTTTCTGGAATAAATCTGTATAATACTCCACTATTATTTTTATAAGTTTGAACTATTTCGCCATCAAGTCCTATTTCTTGATTTATGTCTAGTGGCATTTTGTTTTCTCCTTGTTCTTATCAACAATGCATATAATGGAAGAATAACCAATATATAAATCTTTTGGTTTTGTTACCACTCTACAGAAACAAAAATCACTTCTTCACCTTGGACCCAGCAGGCAAAGCCCTCATAATATCATCTAATTCTCCACCAAGCTTTTTCCTTATTAGCTTTGCAACATCACTCAGCTTTTCATTGCCCTGGATTATCTCAACAAAATCCTTGCAATGCTTTTTTACTGCACTAAGAGGGCCACCCATTACTTTATCATTATATATTCCTACAGCATATTCCATCTTTGGATGATGATAAGTTGTATTGCCATAAATCATGAATGCTCCTTTAGCAAGGTACTCGCCTGACTTGGCTTTCTTAGATACTTGTTCTGGTTTTACACTAAAAACAGCAAGAGTAGAAAAACCTTTTTTCCAGGCTCTTGAGAAAACAGC
>DAOWFR010000076.1 GCA_030637925.1 Methanobacteriota archaeon | reverse complement strand
AAGGCTTAATATCTCACTCAATGCTCTGGATGAGAAAAAGTGCAGATTCCTAGCAGGCACCAACTATAATCTAAAACATGTGTTGAACATGATTGAGTATGCTAGTAAAAAGACTAATGTGTTAATTGCTCCTATTATTATCCCAACTCTTAATGATGAAGAGCTAAAGGGATTGGTAGAGCTTGGTAGGGACTTAAGCTCAGAGTTCTCTGTACTGGGTATTCAGAACTTTCTTAATTATAAGCGTGGAAGAAACCCTGTTAAGCAGAGGAGCTGGGATGAGTTCTATAAAATGCTTAAGCCCTTTGAAAAGGTTTCTGGTTTTAAGCTAAAACTCTCTAAAGAAGACTTTGGTATAAAACCAGATACCAAGCTTGAAAAGCCATTTAAGAAGAAGCAAATAATAAGAGCAAGAATTGTCTGTGACGGTCCTCTAAGAGAAGAAAAGCTTGGTGTTTACAAGAACAGAGCAATAATAATAGATAAATCAGACAAAGCACTTGTTAATTCTTTTATCAAGGTAAAGATTATTAGGGATAAGCATAATATCTTCAGAGGAATAAAATCTTAGTCTTCCTTACTAAACAGGCTATTAAAGAAATCTGCTATTGCATTAATAATTTTTTTAAAGAAACCAGGCTCTTTCTCTTTTTTCTGCTCTGGTTTTAGCTCTTCCTCAGGTTCTTCCTGGAGTTCTTCTTTCTCTACAGGTTCAGTTAGATTAACATTAATAATGGTTGTCTTATTATCAACATAGTTTTTTTCTTGTATGCTTGCACTAGTTGTTATTACTAGTTCCTCCTTATTATATGTTAATGGGATTTGTAGCTTATAGGTATATGCTTGTTTTGTTCCGATACCATCAAAGTAGATTGTATCACTTGTCTTACCTCCGATAATACTGGCACCTTCAGAATAGTCGTCATGTACACTTACTTGTACTGCTTCCTCATTATTATTCTTTATCTCAACAGTCACTGTGACATTCTCTTCAACATCAATATCAGTCTTGTCAATGCTCTGAAGTATTGTTATAACCTCACTCACAGGTGTCACTGTAAGAGTTGCTTTTTTTGAGAATTCAAACTGCTCATTAGTAGTTGTCTCATAGCTTCCCAGGGCTTCTATTTCATATTCTGTTTTCTCGTCGAGAAAAGGCGCTGTTAAGGTGTCATTAACTATTAAGGTCTGGGTCTTGCCAGGCATTAAATCTTCTAGCTCTGCTTTTAGTTCTGGAAATATTTCACTCTTAACACTTGCCTTAATATTTCTAAAACCTACTTTCTCATTAGGGTTCTTGACTGAGAAGGCCACTCTAAAACTGCTTCCTTCAGAAACACTTGTATCAAGTACAGATAATATTGGCTCTAGTTCTTTAAGGGTTGAGGTAAGGCTCACAGTCTTTACCTCAGAGAACTCCTTATTTTCACTGTCTGTTACTCTAATACCAATAGATACTCCATACGTTCTTGATTTAACAGGTTCTAACAATAGGTTTATCATTTTATACTCCCCAGAATCCAGAGTGCCATTCCAGTAATACTTCTCATTCCTTTTCTCTAACTCACCAGGCTTGGCCTGTAGTGAAAGAAAAGAGGGTATGATTATCCTGAGCTCGTTCACCTCTATCTCTTTTGATACTATGTTCTCAATCTTTATGCTCAAGGCACTCTGCTCACCAACCTCAATGCTCTTAGGAGAAAGGGTTGTTGTAAACTCATAGGGCTTGACTACTTTTATGGTCTTGCTAGAAACAGTAATACTCTGCTCAGAACCAGCATAATAATAGGTTGCTTCAGCCTGACTAGTAAACTCAAGATAATCAGTCACCTTGAACCTATAGGTGAAAGTCTTCTCACTGTCTGGTGGAATGTTAGAGTCATAAGTTATGGTTGTAGAAGTTCTCTCAGCGCCAGACGACGAGGATATGATAAAAACTCCTTTTGGAAACATGTCTTTGTAAAGAAATGAATCTGTGCCCTCATCTCCTTCATTTTCAAGAGTTACAGTAACAGTTACCTCCTCGTTAAGCTCAGGACTAGTAGTTGAGAAACTTCTTGAAATACTAATATCAGGGCCCTTGGTGCTTATTTTAACATATATGCCTGCATAAATCTCTCCTTCTTCAAACTTTATAGGGTCATTCTCACTAGCATTTGCTAAGTCCCTGTATATCTCGTCAATACAATACTTTTT
>DAOWFR010000070.1 GCA_030637925.1 Methanobacteriota archaeon | reverse complement strand
TGTAATCCAAACCCTATAAGGCTCTTTGATGGTCAGGGCTTTACACAATGCAAGGTGCCTGAGGAAGACCTTATCATTGGTCACCAGAACTATGAGACTCCTATAACTGTAACTTTGTCTTATGTTTATCTAACATCAATATCAAGGGATATTGAGATTAAGAGAATAAATATTCATGGAGGACCAATAAGCCCTCCTGAACAATGCCTGCCTTCTGAAATTGAGCAAGGCACTGCTTGTATTAGTAAGTGTTATTTCTGTAATCAGAACCCAGGAGATGGTCGCTGCCAACCACCTAATGCTGTTTACCATATTAAATTTGAGGAAGGAGGTTTTCATTGCCAATGCAGTGATGATGAATGCAATAGGCTCTATACTAAAGGCTTGTGCGTGCCTTTCTCTGGTTTCTGCCCTGGAGCAAGTTACTGCTGTTCACCAGAGTGCAAGTCATCAGAAGCAAGGATTGGTGATAAGTGCTATCCAAAGTGCTCAAGCTCAAAATGTGTAGAGGCTAAAAATGATTGTGCTTGCGGTACATTAAGTGTTGGTTATGAGCTTATTAGTGAAGGAATGTTTTGCTGTCCAGAACAAAACCACGGTTATCCTGATAAAGAAAGTTGTGAAACAAGTTGTTCCTCTTAACTTAACCATTTATTAGGAAAACCTTTATATACTCTTAATAACAAAGATGATTTAAATATGAGTGTGAACAAGAAAAAAAGAGGTTTCTTCATAGTAATAGCATTATTATTAGTTATTGTACTTATCTTAACAGCTTGTAGTAGGATTCCTGGAAGAAGAGACCCTGCTTATCAACTAGGCAATTTTGAGGATAATAAGTATTACCAGGGCTTTAGGGGTGTGGAGATGATATTTGTTCCTGGCATGCCAACGTGGAGAATGTATTATTATGGAGACACATATGATAATACTTTTGATGTTAATGTTGAGGTTGGTAATGTTGGCTCTTCCTGGGCAAGGGGAGGCATTTTCTTGTCAGGCTATGACCCGACTATGATTGAGTTCATTGGGATTAATCCCGGCAGGACTAGTGGCAGGGCTTGTATTATTGATATTGGTAATATTGGTTTTGGTGAGTTTGGTGGAACTCTAAGATGCGATGATTATTTTATTGGTGTTGGTTCAGGAGGTACGATTAACGTCTTTTTTAATAATCTTTTTGGCTCTAGTGGTCCTTATGCTGGAGTATTTGACTCCTCTAGTTTTGGAGGAATTGATTTTGGGTATCAGAGGACTGCTGGAGACCAACAGAGAATAAGTATTGGTTTTAATAATCCTAATATTGACATAGAGTATGCTAATCATGGAAGATTATTGATTGGCGTGTTCCAAGGAATTGATTTCTCAAGGAGCTTTGGTGTTGAGTACTTGCTTGCAGGAGACACTTATGAATATCCTGGAGGAGATCTTGCTTATATTAATTTTGAGGGTAACATTATTACCTGGCCTCCTGGATTAGACCAGACTTATCAGACCTTTATGGTTACTAATTGTTTCTTGTATGCTACTTATGCTGCACCAGTAGTGTGTATTGATCCTACGCCTTTTTCCCAGGATAGGAAGGTGTGCAGGCCAAGACCATATACTGGTACAAGAGGGCAAGGTGCTCCTGTGGCTGTTACATATATAGGACAAGAGAACACTCCAAGACAAGCACTCTTTACTATTCATGTTAGAAATGTTGGTGGTGGCCAGGTATATGATCCTGGAAAGCTTGAGATGTGCAGTCCTTATTTTCCTGGCAGGGTTAGTACTCAAGATTTGAACATTGTTTATATTGGAGATATAAGGGTTTCTGGTGATTTGCAGAGACTTGATTGCGTTCCAAATGACTTTATAAGACTTAACCCAAAGACAGGGGAAGGCATTATTACTTGCACATATAATATTCCTTTCTCTGGTTTAAGGTCAGCTTATCAAACTCCTCTTGTTGTTGAGTTATGGTATGGTTATTCAAGAACAATTGAGAAAAGGGTTTTAATAAAAAGAGCAATATAAAATAAAAATAAGTAAAATATAAGAAGTTTAGGTAAAAATTAATAAAAGTTAAAAAGGGTTAAGATAATATAAGATAAAAGTCATGTAAATTAGTGTAAAAATTAATAAAAGTTAAAAAGGGTTAAGATAATATAAGATAAAAGTCATGTAAATTAGTGTAAAAATTAATAAAAGCATGGAGGTTGATTAGAATGGATAAGATGAGTAAAATGGGTAAGATGAGTGGGATTGGTAAGGCTTTGGTTATCTTGACAGCAATAGTAACTCTCTTTCTTGTTACTAGTTGTGTTCCTACTCAGCCAACAGGGATAGACCTTTCAAAAGCCTACATTGGTGGCACTGTTGGTCTTAATGCCTACCTAATAGAGGGTATGCCGCCGCCTATGGTTCATGATGCTGGTAGCTTTCCCTTTGGTGTAGGTATTGCTGTTGAGAACCTAGGGGAAGTAGATGTTGGTCCTGGTACTGATAACCCTTTTGTAATGGTAAGGCTTGAGGGTATTAATCCAGAGCAGTTTGGAATGACAGATGCTGGTATGCAACAGATGCTTGCTAGTGCTCTCCATGGTGCTAGAAGAAACTTTGATGGCACAATCTTTCCAGGAGAGATAACAACAGTGACTTTTGAACCCTTGAATTATGGGCCAGATATTCATGGCAATGCGCAGTTCACTATAAGAGCTGATGTTTGCTATGATTATGAGACCATCTCAACATCAATGATTTGTATTAAGGATGATGTCTTAGAGAACCTTCAGGACATAAGTATTTGCACTTTGTCAGGAGAGAAGTTTCCTCAGAACACCGGTGGTCCCTTACATGTAACTAGTGTTGTTGAGAACCCTATGGCTGAGAACAAGGTACAGGTGAATTTTATTATTGAGCATGTTGGTATTGGTGAGTTCTTTGGCAGGCCTGAAGGTGGAGAAGAGGAAAATTGTGATTTCAGTGTTAGGAACTTTAACAAGTACTTTGTTGATGTAGAGGTTGAGCCTCTTAGTGATTCAGGCATGACTATTAGTTGCTCAAGGTTTGGTGGTGGTAACAGTGGAAGAGTTAAGCTTTATCAGGGCGCGCCAACAACTATTAGCTGTACTATTGAGCGTACAAGATCTAGTGCAGGCAGAATCTACCAAGACTTGCTCAACATCAAGCTCAAGTACAGGTATGGTCAGTTCATTGAGATTCCGATTATTATCCAGGACATAACCACTTAAAATTAATTTTTTTATCTTTATTTTTATGTAAATACTTATTTAATTTAATTAGGAGGTTTTTCATGTTCAAGAAATCCTTTTCTTTAATCTTATTAATAACTGGTTTGGTTTTGTTTTTATCTGCTTGTTCTCCTCTTGGAGGACATCCTGCAGAACCCTTTATTTTAGGTGATGAGCTTGGAGGTTTTGTTGGTGGGATAATTGGTTTGGATGTGAATGTTCTGAATGGTGCTCCTCCTAGTGTTATTCAAGATGCTGGTCTGACTCCTTTCTCTTTTGTTGTTTCATTGGAGAATGTTGGTGAAGCAAGTGTCGGGGCTGGCACTGATAATCCTCTTGTTCTGGTAAGGCTGGCTGGGATTATGTACAAGAATTTTGGCTTGTCAGAGAATACTGCTGCTCAGACTCTTGATTCTAGGCTTGAGCCTGCTAAAAGGAATTTTGATGGCACCCTAATACCTGGAGAGATTAATTATATTAGCTTTGACAATCTTGCTTATAAGCCTGATATTTCTGAAAGCTTTGCTCTTACTATAAGGGCAGAGGTTTGCTATGATTATGAGACTTATGCTACTGCCAAGTTTTGTATGAAAAAAGATGTTCTTGGGACTTGGGAGGATACTACTATATGTACTTTGAGAGGGTTTAAGCCTGTTGGTAGTAGTGGAGGCCCTCTTCAGGTTACAGGTGTTGAAGAGGCTCCTGTTAATGAGAACACGGTTCAGATTAATTTTATTATTGAGAACTTGGGTAATGGGGTTTTCTTTTACAGGAATCAGCCCCAGGACTTGTTTGATGCCTGTGTTTTTAATGATATGAATCCGAATATTTACAAACTTGAAGTCTTTGTTGAGCCTATTCAAGAGAATACTTATGATGTTGATTGCTTAAGGCTTGATAATCAGTTGCCTGGTGGAGGAGCCCATGGCACTGTAAGAATGTTCAGAGGAGCTCCTCTTACTATTAGTTGTTTTTTGAAACGCACCAAGCCCATGAGTGTAAGGATTTATGAAGACCTGCTTGATATTAAGTTAAGATACAGATATGGTGAGTTCTTAGAGGTTCCTATTCTTATACAAGGGCATCCTTGAGATGAGGAGTTCATCACTTTTCTGTGGTTAAAAACGAAATCTTTATAAATAAATTATCTTTACTCTTAAGTAATAATTCCTTTAATTTATAGGGGGGAAGAATAAAATGAACAAAAAAATATTATTGCTCGGCTTAGTGGTTCTGGGCATAGTGATGTCTGTGAGTTTAGTATCAGCCTATACACCGTACGCTTACACACCACGATCATATGAGAGCTATAGTTGTGTGGGTTGTGGAATGCCAAGCATCCCTACTTTTAGTAGATACTACCCTAGGTATGCTCCTACTATGCCTATAAGGATAGGAGGCTTTTTTGGAGCAGGCAGTGCTAATATAATCGGGTTAAGACCAGGAACCTATTACCAAGCACCATGCATTCAAAGGCAAGCCTTTTTTTATCAAGGCTGTAATGCAAGGGGTTATGGATACGGAGGCTATGGTGGATACGGTTCTAACTATGGGTCTAACTACTGGTAATAATAGAAGCCAATGTAAAAGTCTTTTTTTATTTTAAAAACTTAAATTTTTTTATAGAAAATGAATAATAAAGTATTAATTCAAGGAATAATCTTAACAATTCTTTTAGTATTTGCAGGGTTTGCTTATCAGCCATATGCTTATAACAAGCCCTCATATTATGGACAATATAATTATAGATATAACCTGGGTTACATACCCTTTAATGCT
Source organism: Methanobacteriota archaeon (assembly GCA_030637925.1). Classification (GTDB taxonomy): domain Archaea; phylum Nanobdellota; class Nanobdellia; order Woesearchaeales; family SM23-78; genus SM23-78. Next base: position 12,352 of record DAOWFR010000070.1, on the reverse strand, counting down.
TATAGAGGCTCAGGAGCAGCTAATTATGTTGGTGGTTATGGCCCTCATGGTTGGAGCCCATTCTTAATGCCAGGCACACCAGATAGATTTGGCAGGGTGACATATAACAGCTATATATACATAGACAATAAGGAAATGTACCAGTATTATATGAATCCATGGCTCTTGGAGCCCAGAAGAATGTGGAATCATCAATGGTATGTAAGAGATTTGTGGCCAGAGAGGTTTTATTACTAAGGTGATATTATGACCAATTCAAAACTAGAAAAAGAAATTATGAAGGAATGGGAAATGAACACTCTGTTTTTTAAAAGGTTAAAAGATACAATTAAAAGTGCATATGGAAAAGAAACCTATGTAGTTATTTATAAACAAAAGATAATTGACTCAGGAGATGATAAATTACAACTTGCTAAACTTCATAAAGATAAAAAACCCGCGCTTATAACCTGTGTTAAAGATTATGACAAACTTAAGGAAATTCCTTCTCCAGAAATAATACAAAAATAATCAAGAAACTTGGATATTAACCAACACAAACTTACTTAGTAATGCTTCTAACTGTATGAATTCATCACTGCCTTCTACCATTCTGAACTCTGCTTCTCCGCATTCTTTTACCATTTCAAGCTTTTTCTTGCTATCAACATTTTCTAAGCGCCAGATTTCTTGTTGTATTTGTTTTATAATATCAAGACCTGCTAAGCCATGGTTAAGCATGGTATCAAGAAGTTTATTTTTTGCACTTGAGAAATCTCCTTTTACACATAAGTTTAATACTTCATTTATTTCCTTGGGTTTAGCAGCACTAGCAACACTATAGATTAATTCTTCTGTTATCTTGTTCTTAATAGCAGCACTGCTCTGCATAATATTCTCAAGCCTTCTGCAATCACCATGGCTAATCTCATAAAGAGCTTGTTTTGCCTTTGAGTCAATGCCTAGTTTCTCTGTCCTAGCTATCTTATCAGTAATCTTAAGGATATCTTCTTTTGCCAATGGCTTAAACCTGAAAACACTACACCTTGACTGTATAGGGTCAATTATTTTTGAAGAATAATTACAGCTAAGAATAAACCTGCATGTCTGAGTGTAATTTTCCATTGTCCTCCTAAGTGCTTGCTGTGCATCCTTGGTAAGAGCATCACACTCATCAAGATAAATAATCTTAAAAGGAACATCTCCTATTGCTCTTGTTCTTGCAAAATCCTTAACTTTTACTCTGATAACATCTATTCCTCTTTCATCACTAGCATTAAGCTCTAAGAAGTTCTCTCTCCATTTATCACCAAACAGCTTCCTAGCAATAACTAAGGTAAGGGTTGTTTTTCCAACACCAGCAGGGCCTGCAAAGAGCAAGTGAGGCATGTTCTTTTTCTTAACAAAAGCCTCTGCTCTCTTAACAATCTCATCTTGACCTTTAATCTCATCAAAATCTTTTGGTCTGTACTTCTCAGTCCAGATGGCAATGTCTTCTTGCTTCATTTAATTAAAATAAGAATTCTGGTTTGTTTAAAAAACTTATGCTAAGAACAAGTAATTGAATAGAATAATAATAAATAATTTTACACAATATCCTCCTCTGCAACTACCATGAAGTCTCCTATTGCTATTACTGCGCTAAAAGGTATTAGCATATCTCCTTCCTTGCTCTTCTCAAGCTCTAACCTCTCTGTGTAGCTAGTAGGGTTTTTTAGCACCATATGAATCAGTTCTCCTGAACCAGTCTCAAAGATTATGTCTCCTACTTCTCCAAACCTCTTACCAGTCTTAGAAACAACAGTTTTACCAATTAATTGTTTTGAAAACTTCTTATCCTCCTCAGCCATAATCATCCCTCCAAATAGATTATCGTGAAAAATCTAGTATTTGTTGAGTGGGTTGTAGTATATAAAGTTTTTGCTCAGAAACCATTTTTAAGGTAAGATTTATATAATCTGAATAATATAAATAATAATATGAGCCCCTGGTATGAGCAGCTCGGGTTTAAAGCCAACCCCTTGGACGTCAGGCCTAATCCTTTGGTTGTGGGCTTGGAAAGACAAGAAGAGCAACTTGTTAATCATGTCCTTAAAGGAGAGATATGCTTTCTTAATGGCTTAACAGGTTCTGGCAAATCATCCTTGCTTATGAAGATTCAGGGAAACCTTAGGAATCATACCATGATTTATCTTGATGCACAAGAATTACCCAAAGACTTTAACCTTGAGAAAGAGCTTAAGAGCAAGAGAAACTTCTTTGATAGGATTAGGTTTAAGAAATATCCTTCTAAGACACCTGTATTAATCATAGACGAGTTTCAGGCAACTGATAAAAACCTTATTCTTGATGCCAGGGCTAAATGGGAGAATCCTGATGAAAGAAAGATTAAGAGCATAATCATAGCTCAGATAAGCAAGTACTTAAAAAATGTAACTCCTGCTTTTAAGGAAAGATTAGGTAGTAGAACCCTTCTCTTACCTACTCTTGATGATGAAGAGATGAAAGAAATCCTTAATCTAAGGTTAAAAGGCAGAAGAGGGGCTAATTATTATAACAAACTACATAACGAGGCTCTTAACCTGTTAGTTGCTTGTGCTGATGGTAACCCTCGTAAGTTATTGGAGTATACAGACATGATCTTTGACTTTCACTACAGAAAGTTCAAGCATAACAATCCTATGCTTGTGAATCCAACTTATCTAGTTACTTATTGGGGAGCAAAAGAGATTCTTGAACTTCAAAAAGTTAATGTTAATGCATATGTTTATCTTGAAAAGGAGACTAAGAAAAGAAAATTACAAGCCTTTGAAAAGAGGTTTAGCAAGCAACAGAGAGAATGGCTTGTTTTCTTAATGACAGGCTCTAAAACCACAACAGAACTGTCTAGAAATTTTAAGATTTCTGAGTCAACAGTTTGGATGAAGCTCAGAGAGTTAAAAGCCAAAGGAGCAGTTGTAAAAGCAGGTAAAAAACAAAGAAAACAATTATGGCAGGCCAGCCCTCATGTTAAGAGGTTGAGGGTTAGGGTGTAAAATTCAATCCTAGCTCCTCAGCATAATTCATTGCTTTTTCTATCTCTTTTTTTTGTAATCCTCTGTTAATCTCAGGGTAATCCTTGGCTTTATACTCTGGACGATACTGGTCCATAATATTAACAATTACTTTGTCCTTAAAGTTCTTAGCAATAAACTCTAGGATTGGCTCTGTGCAGCACTCAAAATGGTTAGGTAGAACAAGTTGTCTTATAACTAATTCTGAGTCTTTAAATGCTAATAAGTGGTTTCTCTTAACAACCTCCATATAATTATCTATTTTACTCAATCTTTTAGCACACTTATCATTTCCATACTTAAAATCACTTAGATAAATATCTATCATGCCTTTTAATAATTCCATGCTCTTCTCTGACATGTAAAAATTAGAGTTCCAAACAACCGGTAGGTTGCTCTTAACAAACTTTAAAGTTTTTAATATAAATGGTAGGTAAGGGGTTGGTTCTCCTCCTACAAAATTCATATTTCTGCAGTGACTATGAGTATCAATAATACTGGCTAATTCTTCCTCTGTAAAAGTATGACCTATTTCAAAGCCCTGGCTAATAGTCCAGTTCTGGCAGAATTGACATTTAAAAGTGCAGTTCATAAAAAAGATTGTAAAGCTAGGCACAATAAAGTATTCTTCTCCCAGATGAACAAAATAACTAGAAACATTAAGCTTATCACCCACAGTGCAAACACCTGCTTTATCTTTTGACCTGTTAACCTTGCACTTATGCTCACATAACTCACAATTCTCAAGAATCTTATGAGCAGTTTTTATTTTCTCATCTAATAATTTATTATTAAGCTTAAACCTAGGCTTTTTTTCTCCTCTAAGAATCTTAAGATAATTTGGCAGGGCTTTTTCTAGCTTAGGATCATCTAACATTTTCTTAATAATTTTAAGGATGGGCCTGGCCAGACTCGAACTGGCGACTTCCACCGTTCTCAAAAAGCCCTGCTTTTTGGACGCCCAGCAGAGCTGTGCATGTGAGGGTGATGTCATTTGTGGAATTACTTAAGCCACTAGACCACAGGCCCTAAAATCAAGAAAGAAGAGACATTCTTCTGTTTATAAATTTTTCATCATAACACTTATCTTTAAGAGGGCAAGAAGCACATTTATTCTTGTTATCGCATATAACAGGTATTTCTTTACCTTTGAATAACTCTAATACCTTATCCCTTGTCTCCAATACATTCTTTTCAAGAAAAGGATTCATCATTATCTGCCTTGCTTCATTAATATCAAGGTACTTTACAAAGGCTTCTCTTACAAACATCTTATTCTTCTCTAAGAGCAATACATAGGCTCCTGTTTGTAGTTTATGACCAGGCCAGACACCTTCTCTAGGAGCCTTGCCTGTTTTTAATTCATAAGGAACCACTTCTCTTACAAGCTTATTCTCATATATTTCAAGTTTATCAACCACCCCTTTTAGTATTAAGTCTTCTGACTTAACATAATACTCTGTTTCTATCTTTGGGCTTAGCTCTTTCCATAACTCATCTCCATAAACCTTGTGCTTTTTTATAAAGCCATGAACATTAACAGCTCTGTCCTTGCTCTCATTAAGCACCAAAGGCCATGTATTCTTAAAGAATTCTGATAAAGAAATCTTAAGCTCTGCTAATTTACTCTTATTCTTGATAATGCTCTGCTTAAGAATATTTGAATGAGATTTTTTATAACCATCAAGAACTTCTTTATAACTAACCTCTTTTTTAATACTCTTAACAAAGTTTTCTTCTGCCTTACTAATTTTATCATGAACCTCATGTCTAATACTGCCCTTAACAACAACATCTCTAGGAATAACCACTAGTTTTAGAACTTGCTCTAAGAAGAGCTTTCTAGCACAGTAATCATAAGCAGAGAGTAAGCTAACACTAATCATGTAAGAAGAAAACTGATTTACTGTTTATAAGTCTTACGATGAGGTGTCCAGTGCTGATAAAATTTAAATACTACTAAAAACCCCTTCCTTCTATGAGACTCCTGCAAGTAAAGAATTATTTGCAAGCAAAAAAGCTTGATGCAATTGTTTTATTTAATAAAGACCCTAATTTCAAGTATTTTGTTGGGAGTGATTTTGAGCATGGAATAATGCTGATAACCAAGAAAAATAATTTGTTATTCCTTTCTCAACTGTACAGGCCAAGAATCAAAGACTTTAGAGTGGTGCAGTGGAAGGACTTTAAAAAGGATTTCAAGGCTTTTATCAAAAAACAAAAAATAAAAAGAGTTGGGATTGATAATCAAAATCTTTTAGTCAGACAAAAAAACTTTCTTAGAAATCATTTCAAGACAAGAGATGCAAGCAAGTTTTTAGAAGACTTAAGACAAAACAAGACAAAAGAAGAGATTAATAGAATTAAGAAGGCTTGCAGAATAACAGATAAAATTTTTAAGAGCATTATTAATAATTTTAAGTTTAAGACAGAAGCAGATATTGTAAAATACATCAAGATTAAGGCTTTAGAGCTAGGAGCAGAGATTGCTTTTGAACCAATAATAGCTAATGCTAAGAATGCTGTTGTTGCTCATCATAAGCCTAGTTCAAAGCTAAGAAAAGGCTTCTTAATCATTGATTTTGGTATTAAATATAAGGGTTATATGTCAGATATGACCAGAACTGTTTATGTTGGTAAGCCAAGTAAAAAAGAAAAAGAGCTTTATGAAAAAATTAAAGATATCCAAGAAAAATGTATTGAAAAAGTAAAAATTGGTTTAAGAGCAGGAAAACTCTATGATTATTCGTTAAAACTCTTTGATAAAGATAAAAAATATTTTGTGCATGGTCTTGGACATGGGATTGGGGTTGAGATTCATGAAAAACCCAATCTTAGCTTAAAATCAAAGGATGTTCTAACCAAAGGAAGTGTTTTCACAATAGAACCTGGTTATTATAATAAAAAAATAGGAATTGGCATAAGAATAGAGGATGATATTTATCTAGGAAATAATAAAGAAGTTCTTACCGAGAGCACAAAGAAGTTGATTTGTGTAAAATTAAAATAAAACCACAACCTTTATTAAGCATTTTCCAGTATTTTCCTTCTAATGAAGTATAATCTTAAGGCTTTTAACAATGCAGTTAAGTATTATGAAAAGTTTTTAAAAAAGTTTAAGGGAAAAAATGTTTTTGTAGTTCTTGATGTAAGGAATGAAAAAGCTTTCTTCTCAGTTGCTCCTCTTAGCAGGGCTGCTTCTAATCTTAATTGTGACATTGCTGTTAGGGTTATTGATAAAACATCAAAGGCCTTGGATGCTTTAATTGATGTATGGAATGTTTTTGATGACTTAAAAAAAGGTGTTAAGAATAAATTCACTATTGCTTTAAAAGACTTTATTCAAGCTGTTGATAAGAAAGCAAAAGGAGAGTTTAAAAAGATTTTCAAAAGACCAGAAGTCTTTGTACATGCTAGTAACAAGGAGTTCATGACTAATAAAGGCTTTAGAATGAGTTTTAAGCCTGAATGGTTTAAGAAGTATAAGTGGAACGAGCTTTTAGCAACTTCAAGAATTATCTGGAATCAGGTTTATAATCTTAAAAAATCTGAAAAAGTTGGAATAGGTTTTGACTTAATAAGAAAAGCAAAGGATATCGAGTATCCTTTGGAGGATTATCTTGATTCTTATGTTATCACAAGAGCCATGTTTATTACTTGCCCTGGTAAAAAAAAGACTCTTGGTGCTTATCCTTCTAGAAAAACAATGTTAGAGGAAAGTGAAAGAACAAGTGAATTAGCATCTACTCTGCTTGGATGCGAGTTAGAAAAAAATATTAATGAACCAATCTTTAAGAAATATAAAAAATTATCTGTTCTTTTAAAACTTAATAGGTTTGAAACTAATACAGCTGCTTTCTTTATCAAAGGAGAAGGCTTTCCAGGAAAACATGTTTTTGGAGAAACAATTGGCTATCCTACTCCTAACAAGAAGTCAAGATGGGATTCTCCTGGAGGAATAATCTATCAATTGCCATGGTTTCCCCAGACAAAAATAGATAGCAGAGCTCCTCTTTGCAGAATAGGATTTACAGATACCCTGCCAATAAACATTTTTATTGAGAGCTGTAAGATTAATTGGTTGGGGATGAAGAGAAAAGACGATGCACTCATTAGATTGGTCAATAAATCTGATAAAATAATTGTTGATTCTGAAAAAACAAAATTAGAGATAAGTGTTGTTGGAAAAAAAAGTAAGAGAAGACTTCCTCTTGGCTCTGATATTGAGATAAGAAACAAGCTAGACCCTTACTATTTGAAAAAAGGTATAAAGGCAGGTACTTATGCTAACCTTCCTGGAGGAGAAATGTTTATAACACCAGAATTCATGAAAGGAGTTTTCTATGGTGATGTTGTTATTAATGTTGATAAGAGTTATGTATTAAGTTCAAAAAATCCTATTGTTATCAAGTGCAATGAAAAAGGTTATAAGGTAATAAAAGGACCTAAAAATATTATTAAAAAGATTAGTGAAAAAAAGAAAGAAGCAATGAAAGTATTATTAAAACAAGAGAAACACAAAGCATTACCTAAGAACATTATTAAGATGAAAAAAGATAATTTTAATAAAATCGGAGAATTTGCAATTAACACCAACCCCAAAGCAAGACTATGTAATTATCTGATTGTTAATGAGAAGATTGCAGGCATGATTCATATTGCTCTTGGCTCTGGTTTTGAGGATGACAGGGCAACTGTTTATCATTATGATGTTGTAATTAATGCAAAAGAGCAAAAACTTGATATTTATGGTTTAAAAGGCAAAAACAAACTTTGGATGATGAAAAAAGGTAAACTAGTAGTGTGATTTTTTCATTTTTAAATAATTTTTTTCTGAATTTTCTCGTCGATTTTTTTGCTTTTCAGACGATTTTTTTAACAGTAAGTTTTATAAAGAATTATTGATTTCGCATTTGTCATGGTGAGTAGAGGAGGTCTTAAAAGTTCTGTTTTTTCTTATACCACTTCATCTAATGAACTTGAAGAAGAGAACAGACTTCTCAGAGAAACTTTGTCTCAGTTAAGAGAAGAGCTTGAGCGCTACAGAAGCCCCGCCTTGATGGTGGCAGAGGTTGGTGATGTTTTTAAAGATAATGCTATCATTACTCTTCCAAACGGTAACAAGTTCATGGTACAAGTTTCAAGTGAGGCAAAGAATATTGTTCCTGGTGAAACTGTTCTTGTAGAGCAGAGGAATCTCACGATTATTGAGAAGGTTGTTTCCTCAAAGCATTTTAATGTTGAAAAATTTGTTATAATGGAGAAGCCAGACAAGAAATGGTGTGAGGTAGGAGGACTTGACACTCAGGTACAAGAAATAAAAGAGGTCATAGAGCTGCCTTTAAAGAACCCTGGGCTTTTCAGAAAAGTAGGTATCCAGCCTCCCAAAGGAATCCTGCTTCATGGACCTTCAGGAACTGGTAAAACCTTGCTTGCAAAAGCAGTTGCTAGTTCTACAAAGAGTACCTTTATTGAGATTGTTGGTTCAGAACTAGTGCAGAAATTCATTGGAGAAGGAGCAAAACTTGTAAAAGAAATATTTAATCTTGCAAGGCAAAAAGCTCCAAGCATTGTATTCATTGATGAACTAGATGCTATTGCAGCTAAAAGAATGGACATTGGTACCAGTGGTGAAAGAGAAGTACAAAGAACCTTTATGCAGTTCTTAGCAGAGATTGATGGTTTCAAGCCCCTGGCTAATGTGAAGATTATTGGTTGCACTAACAGGATGGATATTCTTGACCCAGCAGTTATAAGACCAGGAAGACTTGATAGGTTAATAGAAGTTCCAATACCCAATGATAAAGGTTTAAAAGAGATTTTTAAGATACACAACAAGGACATGACTCTTGACAGGAAGATAAAAAAGGATTCTCTTCTTAAAAAGATGAAAGGCTTTTCAGGAGCAGAAGTAAAGGCTGCGTGCACAGAAGCAGGATACTTTGCTATTAGGAATAACAGAACTAAAGTGAATCATCATGACTTCTTGTGCGCAATAGATAAGATTAAGAGGGAAGAAACAGAAGGTGATGAGTTCATAAGAATGTTTGGTTGAGCTTTTTGTTCTAAAAATTTATATACTATAAAAGATTAATTATTCTCATGAAGCTCTTAATTTATGGTTTTAAGCCATATAAAAAATGGAAGCAAAATATCAGTGAGAAGATTCTAAGGAAAATCAGAAGAAGAGGTATTGTGAAAATAGTTTTTCCTGTTAGCTTTGAAAAGAAAACCTTCGTAAATAGAATTAAAAAATTAAATCCCGATATAATTCTTGGTTTAGGCCAGTACCCTGGAGGTAAAAAGATAAGAATCGAGAGAAAAGCTGTAAATCTTAAAAGACACACTAAGAAAGAAAAACCTAAAATTAGTTTTAAGAACAAACCAGAATATAATTTTGTAAATTTAAAATTAAAAAAAGATAAGAATTCGTGGATTTCTTATAATGCAGGAGAATATGTTTGTAATTTTTCTATGTATGTTATTTCTGATTGTTACAAGAAGAAAAACATTAAATTTGCTTTTATTCATTTTCCTTATAATTATAACTTAGATAAAGCAGTTAAGTTTGTTGAGAATAAGCTTGACAGCTTCACACCACCTTAAACTCAACACATATCCTGAACTCTCTTGGTGCGTGCTGACCGCATTTAACTATTTTTAAGATTCTGCACTTCTTTTTTGCAGTTTTGCATGCTTTTTTTATCTTTTCAACACTCTTATTTGTTTCAGTTTCTTTCTGGAAATCATAGAAATGAATAATAGTTCCTTTTTTGCTTGCTTTCAGAGCAACATCAAGGTAGTCTGCTGCTGACTTTGGCAAGGGCATAATTATCCTATCATATTTTTTATTAAGCCTAGGAACAATGTTTCTTACATCTCCGAGAAAAACACTTGTGTTGTTCAGTTTGTTAATTAAAACATTCTGTAATGCATAGTTATGTGCTTCTGGATTTATTTCAACTCCTGTAACATGTTTTGCTTTTGTGTTTTTTGCAATTACACATGTGTATGGACTGCAACCTGAGAACATCACAAGAATATCTTCTCCTTTTTTAACTGTTTTATAAACCCTTTTTCTCTCATTACCTAATCTTGGGGAAAAGTATACCTGCTCAACATCCAGCTTTAGAGTTACATTGTTTTCCTTGTAAACTGCTTCCTTGGTCTTTTCTCCTGCAAGATGCTCTAGTTTCTGGGTTCTGAAAACACCTTCATGTTTGCCTTTCTTTAATACAGTCTTAATGCTCTTATTAGCTCTTAATACTTCTTTTGCTATTAGCTTTTCTTTTTTTTCAAGTTCTTTTGGAATTTCAAGAATAGCAATATCCCCAATAACATCCATTGATGTCCGCAGGACCTCTAAATCTTTTTTATTTAATTTCTTGACAAGAGAACCTTTTAAGTCTGTTCTTGGTTTCTTTTTTTTCAGAATCTTATGAACAAATTTATACTTAGTCTTAAACCTTTTCCTGGCAGGAAAATAAATAAACTCCTTGTCCTTCTTAATATAGTGCTCTTTATCAAACAAATCTTTATTCATTAATTCCTTTTTTACTTTCTCAGCTTCTTTAACAGGAACCTTTATGCAGAGCATATACTTCTTTGAAGAACTGATTGTTTTTAAATGTTTAGATAACTCAGACTAAAAGATTAATAGCTCCAATAATAAATAATACAATTAGTATGAAGGCAATGGAATTGTTAATGTAAATACTGAACTCTGGTTTTCTCTCACTCTTCTTCTTTGCATTCAAAGCCATTAATACAATCAGAATGCCAATAATTGCTCCTGTGATTACCCCAGTAATATTAAGTACTGTTATGAAGCTCACAATATTCCTTAATAACAAGAATAACAAGAATGGTACAAAGCATGCCAAGAGCCAGGAAGTATTCTTTCTAAGGCCATAATCATACCAGAATAATTCTTTCAGAGCAAGACCTAATGCAAGAAAAGAAGTTGCCATGGCAAGCAAGGCGAATAATGCGCCTATGAAAACCATTTTGTTTCCAAGAATAGCTGCTAAGCCAAGAGCACCTATTTCATGAGTATTAACTCCAAGGACTCCAACAATAGAAATAGCAAAGAGAATATATATGACTAATGGGATTAGACTGCCTATGATTACTGCTTTTTTCAAATCCTTTTTATACTTTACAAGCTCTTCTTTCATCTCTGGAATAGCAGCGGTTCCTAGAAAGGCAAAGAGCACAACACCGTAAGGAATAAGTATTTTTGAAAAACTAAATCCTGACAAATTAATTAGATTAATTCTTGGAAGTGCTAAGAAGAATATTAAGAGAACAATAATAATAACTATTGGTATTACAAAGGCTTCTGACTTTTCAATAGCATTTAACCCAATATAAACAAGCCAGGCCAGCACTCCAAAGAAAATTATACTGCCTAATAATGAGTTCCAGCCAAGAATGCTTGCAAGAGCCTCTCCTCCACCCATAGTATAAGCAATAATAGCTCCATAAATCCCAATAATCATGCTGATAAACATGAAATACTTTCCTATTTTACCAGTATATTTTTCTGCATAACCAGTTAGCTGATGATTACCCTTGGTCCTAAGAACAACCTCTCCAAGGTAGAGATGAATTAATAAGAGAATAAGCCCAATACCAATGATATTAACAAGCCCTGTGATAAAACCTGCTTTTGCAACAACATAAGGAATACCCAGAATACCTGCCCCAATAACACACCCTACCAGAGTAGCTATTGCTCTAAACAACCTCTTTTTTCGCATAACAGAGAAATTAGGAAATGAGCTTTTATAATTTTCTATTTTTTAAAATATTCTCCAAGTCCTTTCTGAGTTTTGTCTGTGCTTTCTTTAAGTCTTTCAAGACTCTTCTCAACTCTTTCTCTGTTAAAATCATGCTCATCAACAAGAACCTTAATAACTTTATCCTTATCAATACCTTCCCATTCTAATTTGTACTTATCAGTAACTTTCATGTTTTTGATTAAGTTAAAAACTTTTTCCCATGAGAAGTCAAAAAAATCATTCCATTTCACTTCTTTAAACAAGGCATTATAATCATGCTTGTATTTTTCTATTAGTGCAAGAGCTTTTTTAGGTCCAATACCCTTAATACCGCCAACATTATAATCAGTTCCTACAAGAATACCAAGAATAATTAATTGCTCCTGACTAATATTTAATTCTTTAAGAATATCTTTTAAAGAAATTATTTCAGGCATTAATTCTTCATAAGCATAAGCACCAGGCTTTTTTCTTTTACCACTAATAGTTAAGTTTTTTACCAACTTTGGAGCCTGGAACATAAAGCAGTCAGCATCC
>DAOWFR010000073.1 GCA_030637925.1 Methanobacteriota archaeon | reverse complement strand
CTAAGTTCAACAAGTATTTGGTATTCATCTTCAGGATCTGTTGCTTTAAGAATCCTATATGTGCTCTCGGTTAAATCAATTATTTTAGTTAATTTATCGCCAGAAGCAATGTCTTCAAGGTCAACAGCAGTGATGACTATATCATCGCCTGCTTGGTTGGTAAAGATTGACATTCCTGTGGGAGACAAAGCATACACCTGGGCTGTTAAAAACAAAGTTTTAGACAACCCATTATCAATAGTTAATGTGACACTATTAAGAACTGCTCTACCACTAAGCTCACTCTCACCAACATCTGCTTTGAGAGTTACTGTCAACTTACCAGAAGGTTCTTCTTTATCATGGCAAGATGAGTCTGAACTCCACCAGTGTCCCCCGCACACACCTCCACAATCAACATCAGTCTCATCCTGGTTCTCAACATCATCATCACAAGTAGGTTCTCTGCACTTGATTCCCATATGACAATAATCTGATTCACAGTCAGAACCAACATTACAGCTCTTAAAATCTTCACAAGGCTCACAAATGTCGCCGCCACAATCAACATCAGTCTCATCCTGGTCTTTTACATCATCAGCACATAAATCTACTTCCTCAGAAACATTAGTGGTTTCATTAGTATCATTCAGGCCTGCCTCTGCAATTACTCCTGCTGTTGCCTTTTCTTCAATAACACCAGCGCCTCCACCATTCCACTTAATTATTAAGAGAACTGCAAGAGCTATGATTACAAGGCCATAAGCAAGTCTTTCAAGATGAATAGGTTTAATAACAATCTCAACTCCTTCCATGATTATCACTACTCCTGGTGGATTAAAGATTAGTTTATAAATCTTTCCCTCAGAAGAAAGGTTTTAGTCAACCTCAAACTCCTCTGCAAGCTCTTTTAAGAGCTTGTCAGTCTCTGAGATGCTCTCCTCATCTCTTTCCTTTTCTTCTGGTGCTTTGCCCTTCCTTCTTGGGCTGGTGCTGCTCATCTGATTAAGAAGTCTTTGTTTGTGCTCTTCATCATGAATAGCTCTTCTATCTTCCTTTGCTGTGAGAGGCTTGGAAAGGTGTTTCTTCCTGGGCTTCTCCTCTTGCTTGCCAAGAGCAAACCTTATCTTAATCATCTTTTTCTTTTCTTCTTTCTTCTCTTCCTCTACTTCCTTCTTAGCAGCCTTTCTTATCTTAACATCCACTTTCTCATCCCTAACCTTGCCTTTCTTAAGACTTGTTTTTAAAGGTTTTGCTTCTCTTTCTTTTGAGACTTCTTTCTTAAGCACTTCTCTCTTATGTATGAGTATCTTAATAGCCTTGTCACGGCACAGTCTTATGAATTCTCTTGGGTTCTTATCAGCCTTTTCATACAACTTCTTCAGGTCTTCTTCTGAGAAAGGATATATTCCTTTGCCACCAAAAGCCTTTACTCTGAGCTTTATCATCTCTTTTGCCTCATCAAAGATGAGTCTTCTAAGAGTTATGTTAAGTTCATCCTGGCCTATCTCTGCAAGCCTGCTCTTCTCATACTCTTTTTGAGTGCTGGTAATTGTTACCTGGAGTTTTAAGCCTTGCTTTCTAAGACCTTTTATCATCTCAAGGTTCTTATCAGTTAGATGCTGGGCATTATCTATGAGCAAAGCAACTGATTTATGACCAAGCTTTTTTTTTAAGAATCCTAGGAAGTCAGCACTTAAGAGCTTGGTATGAGGCTTGGTAATAACCTTTTCATAAAAGGATAATAAAGGAGTTATCATCTTGTGCATAATATTGACTTGTTCCTTGAAAACAGCTGCATTAATGTATACAGCATGAATCCTGTTATACTTCCTAAGCCTGTCCTCAAGCCACTTAAGCATAGTAGTCTTGCCCACACCCGGCTCTCCAACAATTACTCCGTAAAAATAATTCTTAATAAAAAACCAGTTAAGCTTCTCCTTCTCATCCTTTCTGTCCACAAGGAACTTGTTAATAGGAGTAAATATCTTGTCAGCAAAAGGGTCCCCTCTAAAGCCTAAGGCCCTGTCCCATTCAAGAACAAAATCACTCTTTTTAATCAAAAAAATCACCTTATGATATATGTTTATTAATTAGAAGAGTGAGAGAAGAGAAGATTTTATAAATGTTTCTTTTAGTTAGGCGAAGTTCAAAACTTCTCTACCTTCTAGTTCGCATGAACCTTTAATCCTTTTTTGGTTTTAAATCCTCCAGCTTTGGTTAACTTCTGATTTAATCCAATAACCTTTTCCTGCTGTCATGTTAGTTAAAGAATTTGAAGTGTTTTCAGTGCTATATTTCTTCCATCTATCCTGTGAATAATAAGTCCAAATAGTTATTGGAAAAGTTAAATTATTTATTGGATCTGGCATTTGAGATGTTGATATATTAAATCCAACAAAGTTCCAACCTTCTTTTAGATTGATTGTATAATTTAAAGCCTTTGCTCCTTCTATTTTTAGAGTTTGATCTGAACTAGATTTAAGCCAGTATGCTCTTCCAAAAAACATTTGTGTTAGAGTATTAATTGCTTGAGGGGCTTCACTATTATATACATACCATGAGTTAGTAATTGCATTATAATTCCAGATACTAACTTGACCAACCAAATCCTGAATAACAGTACCAATGTTTGTGTTAGCAGGCCTTAAAGGAGTGCTTATTAGATTCCAGCCAGTTAAAAGAGGAATGTCAAAGAAGATAAAATCTGGTCCTCCACCACCTGAGCTAGTATTACTAGGGATATATGTCCACGTGATATCTCTATATACCAAGCTCACTTCTTCCATAGGTCCAAAAGGATTGTTATCTGGGTCACGAGTATTAGGCATCCAAGGCTTGATAGATATTATAATAACCTCTTCAATAAGTATTGTAAAGTAATGCTCTTCTTGGGACTGATTAATCCTATACCATTTCAATTCAACACGAGGAAGTGTTGTTCCCTCGCAAAGTGCTTGGTAAAGTGTTGGAGAAGATTTGTCAAATTCCTTTACAATTGTAAGCGGCTTATGCCTTCTACTTCCTTGAACCACCCCTGTCTCTATGTCGTAAGGAATATATATCTCATGGTTAAATCCTATAGTCTCTATAGTACCTTCTTTTCCAAGAATTTCCACAGAACCCTCTATTAGTCCATCTGGACCTTCCACCAATGTATATGC
This sequence comes from Methanobacteriota archaeon, assembly GCA_030637925.1. GTDB lineage: Archaea > Nanobdellota > Nanobdellia > Woesearchaeales > SM23-78 > SM23-78. The sequence continues at coordinate 62 of DAOWFR010000073.1, read as the reverse complement.
AGGCAGTGCTGCAAATACTGAAACAGCTAACACAGAAACAAAAAAAACTAAAAAAACTATTT
>DAOWFR010000033.1 GCA_030637925.1 Methanobacteriota archaeon | reverse complement strand
GAGGTTCAAAGAGCTTTTGGTATTACAAAAACAGAGTTAATAAATAGTCTTCTTGATAACAGGGATAATTTGACTGCTGACCATTTTGCTGAGATAGTTAGTACCGCGCTAACCCATCATAAGCGTTATGTATTCAATAATGCTGTGGCTGATCTTAAAGATAAGCATGCAGACTATATTGCTGATTTCATAAAGAAGAAAGTTAAAGATCACAAACTTCCAGAATCTGAGTATGAAATCAAGGAACCATATACCTTAAAAGAAGTGCTGCCACACTATCAGAAGCTTGCTGCAGTAGTTTATAAGAAAGAAAAAAAAGATGCACCAGGAGCAGAAGGGAAATAATAAGAGATTAAAAATAATTTTATTTTTTTAATTTTAAACTAATTTTTTTATTTTTCACAATTTTTTTATAATTTTTTTACCATAGAGGTGGGTGCTTAAGTGGTTGATAAACTTCTAAGAGAAGTTGAGGAAGAGTTTAGAAAGGGTGATACTCCAGGGGTTATAAAGGAAAACCTTATTAGGCAGGGTTATAGTCCTGCTCTTGTTGATAGTGTTGTTGAGTCTGTTATGATAAAGAAGAGCTCTGCTGGTGAGCCATCACCTCTTGGGGTTAGTCATGAGAAGAGTGTTTTTTCTAAGATAATATTTGTTCTGTTATTCCTGGGTATTGTTATTCTTGGAGTTGTTTTTCTTCCAGACTTATTAAAAGGAGAAAAGGCTTTGCTTGACATTACTGCTACTCCTGACAGACTCAGCTATACTCAGGGAGAAGAACTAGGGTTTGAAGTGGAAATATATAATATGGGCTCTGTAGAAAGGTTTGATGTAACCCTTATATACAGGGTTTTGGATGAGAATGATATTACAATTATTAGCAAGGAAGAGACTATTGCTATTAGCACATCCACAAGCCATTATAGAACTATTAAGTTACCAGACAGTTTAAGACCAGGAACTTATATTCTCAAAGCCTTTGCTAACTATGAAGGCAGAGTAGCTGTTTCTTCATTCTCATTCACTATTAAAGAAAAACTTGTTCCTGTTAGTGAGACTTGTTATGATGGTGTTAAGAATCAGGATGAAACAGGAATTGACTGCGGGGGAGTATGTGGTGGTTATTGGTATGATAATGCATGTCATCCAACTCCTAAGCAAGAGCCATGGCCAAAGCCAGAAAAAGCTAGTTGTAATGATGGTATAAAGAACCAGGATGAGATAGGAGTTGATTGTGGTGGTGTGTGTGGTGGTTATTGGTATGATGGTAGATGCCACTCATCTCCTAAGCCTATAATTCCTAAAGAGCCAAGCTTTGCACAAATAATGATGAATGCCAGAGCCAGTGCCAAGACTAATCCTGAACAAGCAAAGAACATCTGCCTAGCTCTAGAAAAGAGTGATGAAAAAGATAGGTGCTTGAAAGAAATAGCTTCAATAAGCATGAAAAAAGAATACTGTGAATTAATAATAGGGGTTAATGACAGGGATGCATGCTATTATCCCTTCTTTATGAAAGGAGACTACTCTGTATGTGAAAAGCTGACAGATCCTCAGAGCAAAGAAGCTTGTGAGCAGCTAAGAGAGTTAAGCCTGATAGCAGCGCAGTTGAATCAGACAACGAGTTGATTGTTCTTGTTTGAAATTTTTATTTGAAGCTTTTATTTGAAATCAGGCATTACTTCTATCCTGTATCTTCTTGAGTATTCATCTATTTTTCCCATCTCATCCAAGTGTTCTATGCAACCAGGTGGGATAGTGGGTAGTCTTAGAGCATGGAATTCTATCTCATCATAATCATCAAGCTCTGTTGTAATCCTGAAGAAGCCTGTTGTTGAGCTGTTAATCTCAACCCCTCCCCAAGGAGTTGTGTCTACAGAAATAGAGTCAGAAGGATAATAGGTATAGCTGGTACACCCAATAATAGGTATGCTTGTGGTACACACCCTTGAACACTCTGCAGGGATAGTAAAGCCATTATAATCAATAAGAGTTCCTGTTACTTTGTAATCACCAGGCACGAGTTTTATGGTTTCTCTCTCAACACCATCCTTTCCAAATATAATGGTCCTGCTTAGAGGATTTGCTCCTGCTATAACTCCGGTTTGGGTTATGGTAATGATTAATTGCTCATTATTTTCATCAATATTTGTTAAGGGTCCAAGGCTTTCAGGTCCTTCCTCCCATTCCCAATCATCCCTTATAAAGGTCTTCTGAATCTGCATCTTCTTTGCAGTCACATTAATCTCTCTTTCCCTGTACAAGCCTTTTATTCCAAGCCACTCATCCTGTCCTTGCGCAGTGCTTAGCAAGACTGTTTTTGAACCATATCCATCCTTACTAATACTTAAGTATCCTCCTTGACATACTGGAAGTTTGCCCTTCCACTCACCTGAAGAGTTTGTTACACCTACTGAGCATTCATCATAATCTCCGCACCCAAAACCAAGGCTTGCTCCTTCTAATGGAGTGTTTAGTTCTTCATCAACAACTTCAATACCAATATTGCCTGACACCCAAGTATATTCTTCACATAACAAACTTTTGGTAAAGCTTCTTGGTGTTATAGGAACAATATCTCCTTCTGGGGTTTGTATAGAATCTTCTGGGAATGTGAATGTTGTGTTTATATAAGAGTAATCCCACTCAACAGTGCCCATGCCAAGATTCCATAAAAGCACTGGTTTGTTCTCTATCAGGTTTTCTTCTAAAGCAAATAAAAAGCTGTACTCTGATATTTCAGGCTCATTGTATCCTCTGATTTCCACAATTACTGGGTAAGCAACATCATAAAAGAACATGTATGTGTTATCATAGGATACAGGTATGAACTGGTTTTCTTCCATTACCTCAATACTAGGTCTGATAGTATTTCCACTTGATGGCTGAATCCTAAGGCTTATGGGCTGATTAGTGTAGTACAAAGTTATTGCAATATTAGGCAAGGAGTCATTATATATATCAAGCCTTAATGAGTTGAAAAAAGCAGAATCAATATCCCCTTCAGGAACAGGTATTGGCTCATAATTCCTTGTTCCAATAACCTGCATTGCAGGAACATAACTAGGAAGTACTTCTCGGAACCTCTGCTCTACCAAGGGCTTTTGCCATACAACTACATAAGGAAGATTGGTCCGGGCAAGAGGTGGGGGGAGCATGGTAAAGTCAACACCTGAGTGATAGCTTATCATCATCTTGGTAAAGTGCTCTAAGAACTGGGTTACAAGTTCTGCAACCATGAAATTAATTGCCAGGTCATAATATTTTTTATAAGGGAATCTTATTATATTCTTAAACCTGGTAATCTTGGTTTTCACATCTTTCTTGCTCACATCCAAATTGTAATTAACAAAAATTTCTATCTTATCATCACGTATAAAAGAGCCTGTTGAGATATTATCATTATCAGCACTTACTCTGAAACCTCTTTCTTCTAGTTCTTCAAAATCACCAACACATGTTGGTAGGTTCCTGCTTATGAAAACACTGAGCTGGTACTCCATACTCTCAATAGTAGGGGCAAATGAGCCTAACCCATAATTAAGTCTGTTTGACCTGCCAGGTACGTGTAGGTAATAAGGCACAGCACCTTCCTCTTCTCCTGTTAATGAGACTAAATCAGACTCTGTTGGAGTTGAAGAGTCAAAGCTTAAGGGGATAAGAGCTAACTCAGGGTCTAAGGGATCAATGTATCCTCCATGAGCACCCATCCTCTTTATGGCTTCCACACCTATTCTATGGATACATAGCTCAACATAGCCCTGCACAGGCTTGAACTCCTCTGGCACAGCCTCTCTTATGAACTCTTCTTTCTCAACAGGTTTTCTTATAAAACCAAAATATATAATAGCGAAGAGGATGATAATTACCAGACCAAGGATTACAAACATGGTTACCTGAGCCTTTTTTCCACCTCTTTTTTTAACCATTCTACTATGCCTTAAACCTTTTTTATAAGTCTTACATGCTTTACAAGTTCAACAATATAATTCCTTGACCATCCTATAAAGAAGATTAACAAAATAATGAACACTATGATGAATAATACAGGAATGCTGGTTGTTAGAGCAAGGATATATAATAAGATGAACAGCATAACTATGCTTATAATTAGGAATAACAAGAACCAGAGAACATGCTTTGCTATGTTAAACAAGGCAGCAAAGTTCTCGCTGAGCTTATTTTCCTCGTCAAAAACACTTCTTAAAATATAATCAAGGTAAAAGAATATTAGGATTTCTAATAATAATATAACTGCAGCATAACTTACTTTAAGGCTGGACACTGTGAATAAGAAAATAAAAAGCCAGATAATAAACCATACAAAATTAAGCTTAAAGTACTGCTTTAAAAAATAAGGATTAAACTTTTTATTCAAAGCCTTGCACCAGGCTTTTCCATAGAACCACGAGCAAAAGAACATCAGGATAATAAAGGCTATAACAAATATTATTAATGAAAAAATAAATAATCGGTTAATATCAGGGGTAAGCTCAGCCATCAAATTAGTAAAGCCTTCTTCATCTCCACTCATCTTTAATTCATAAGCTTGGTTAAGCCCCTCTAGGGATTTAAAGCTGATAAGATTTATCAAACCAAAAGCACTCGTTAAGATAATGAAAAAAGCAAGTAAGCAGAGAAAGTCAAACAAGGCAGAGTAAAAAAACTTCTTCCTAGGAATCCTATTAAAACTATTCACAAGAGCAGTTGTTTGCACATTCCAAAAAACAGGTTTCTTTTTCATTATTCCTTTCTCATTCTATTGTTTTATTAACAACACTCATACTTATCTCATTAACAACAGCACTGCCTCCCTCCCTATACTCCAATACAGCAGTATCATAATCATTTGTTAGGTAACGAGCATCATAGCCACTATCACCAGTGTACTGGCTTACACCCTCCCAGCCATTATTATCATCACCTTCTCTACCAGCAAAATACTCTTTATCATTACCATTTTTCAAATAAACTCTGTAAAGAGCATCAATATTATAAGGCACAATATACCATGAGACCTCGTACAACTTTGTATTATTAAAACCTCTCTCCTTAGTAGCAGTTATAGTGACAGTGGTCATATAAACATTCTCAATAGCATCAGTGCCAAGAACAACATTCCTAATGTTCCTGACATCAGTGCTTAAATCAGCCAAGCACACCTCTCTCTCCCACTCAGCAACTGTGAAGAAAGTATCATTATACCAGCTATACATGTCAGCAGGCTCCTGAAGAGCACCATGCATTCTCAAATGCCAGGGATCAACAAAATTTGTTAAAGGGTCTCCTCCATGATAATCATCCCAAGCACCAGGTTCATCTGCTGGTAGGACTAAACAGGAGCACATAATACTAATAATAATCCAAATAATAATCTTATTATGGATATACGTCATACCATCCCTCTTCTTGATAATCTACTCCTTGACAAAAGTCAGGTGTATTTTCAGGAATATCAATAGGAACATTGCTTGCGTACATGGGGTTGAATTTGTTCTTTATAAAAGCAGCAACTTCTCGTATACTAAGTGCAGTGCCAACAAGACCACACGCAACAGCCCGCCAACCTTGTAACACACTTCCAGAATCAAGCATATAGCCTCCAGGCTGCTGATAATGCACACACCCAGGCACAACAAACAAATAAGTAGTGGTTACAGCAATACCTAATATATTAGTGAAAAAAGCCCTTCTAATATTATCCAAGACCTTAATAAAAGTAGCACCTCCTTGTAACTTGTACTGAGCACTATCAATGTACAAGCACATACCAAGATTGTAATCAAACTCACAGGCTTCTAGAGGAGCACCGGTTCTAGCCATTTCCTGGATACAGCTTAAGTATTTGCAAAGGATTTGTCTCTCTTTTCTGTCATTAAAGAGAATAGCAGGAGCGCACAAACCATCATAATGCTTGCTCTTGTAAGGATTATAAATCCAACTGCCCTCACCAATAAACGCATCAACAGCATCCTGAACCCTGCCATCCATTTCCTGGATAAAAGGCTGGCCTTGAGGGAGGTTGATAATGCCTCTGCCAGTGATACGGTCTGATAAGACTACACCACCAGTGCCTCCTGTTCCTGTCTCAGGTGGGAGTTGTACAGAATTAATAATGTAATCTAACTGAGAGTATTTATTTTTGATAATATTACTTGAAGCAACAGCAGTATCTCCTACTGTAGTGCCGATAACTGGGTCGATTACTTGTGATTTCCATTCACTTAATGAATTAAATCGAGGTGCTACAGTAGGCTCCCTTGGTTGTTCTTGTGTTGTTAGGGGTGTTGAATCTGGTGGTATTGTCGGTGTTGGTGGTGGAGTTGGGGATAGTGGTGTTGTTGGAGTTGGTGGTATTATTGGAGCTGGT